>CAMLOC010000373.1 GCA_946481465.1 uncultured Shinella sp.
GCCTCCGCGAGCGCCGCCTCCGCGAGCGCCGCCTGGGCATCGTCTTCATCACCCATTTCCTGGACCAGGTCTACGACCTCTCCGACCGCATCACCGTGCTGCGCAACGGCCAGCTCGTCGGCACGCGCGAGACCGCCGACCTGCCGCGCCGCGATCTCATCGCCATGATGCTCGGGCGCGAACTGGTGCAGGAAGTCGCAGCCGAGCACGGCGCGAAGGCCGAGGCCGGCCCCGTGCGCTTCCGCTTCCGCAATTTCGGCCGCAAGGGCCATATCCAGCCGTTCGACCTTGATGTCGGCGCGGGCGAGGTCGTGGGCATTGCCGGCCTGCTCGGCTCGGGCCGCACGGAAACGGCCGAGATCCTGTTCGGCGCCGAGCGCGCCGACAGCGGCACGGCGGAGGGTGACGGCCGGACACTCGACCTCTCTTCCCCCCGCGCCGCCATCCGCGAGAAATTCGGCTTCTGCCCGGAAGACCGCAAGATCGACGGCATCATCGGCGATCTCTCGGTACGCGAGAACATCGCGCTCGCCCTCCAGGCCCGTCGCGGCTGGGCGCGGCCGATCAGTCGCGGCGAGCAGGACAGGCTGGCGGACCAGTACATCAAGGCGCTCGATATCCGCACGAGCGACCGCGAGAAGCCGATCAAGCTGCTTTCCGGCGGCAACCAGCAGAAGGCGATCCTCGCCCGCTGGCTCGCCACCAATCCGGATTTCCTCATCCTCGACGAGCCGACGCGCGGCATCGATGTCGGCGCGCATGCGGAAATCATCCGCCTCATCGAATCCCTGTGCGAGAAAGGCATGTCGCTGATCGTCATCTCCTCCGAACTCGAAGAGCTGGTCGCCTATTCCAGCCGTGTCATCGTGCTGCGCGACCGGGCGCATGTCGCCGAACTGACAGGCAGCGCGGTCACCACCGACGGCATCGTCGAGGCGATCGCCGCCTCCGCCGGGAGGACCGGCGCATGAGCGGGACCGTGAAGACCTACGCCATCAGGCTGTTTCCGCAGATCGCGGCCCTCGCCCTGATCCTGCTGATGGTGTCCATCGCTTTTCCGGGCTTCTTCCGCCTCGAAATGCAGAACGGCCGGCTCTACGGCAGCCTCATCGACATCCTCAATCGCGGCGCGCCGGTGGCGCTGCTGGCGATCGGCATGACCGTGGTCATCGCCACCAAGGGCATCGACCTGTCGGTCGGCGCCGTCATGGCGATCTGCGGGGCGGTCGCCGCCGCCTGCATCACCGCCGGCTACGGTCTGGCCATGACCCTCCTCATCACCATCGGCACCGGCCTCTTGTGCGGCCTGTGGAACGGCTTCCTCGTCGCCGTGCTCGATATCCAGCCGATCATCGCCACGCTGGTGCTGATGGTCGCCGGTCGCGGCATCGCCCAGCTCATCACCGAGGGCGCGATCCTCACCTTCAACGATGCCGGCCTCATCTTCCTCGGCAGCGGCTCGCTCTTCGGCCTGCCCATGCCGGTCGTCATCTGGCTCGTTTTCGGCCTCGCCGTGGCGCTCATCGTGCGGCGCACGGCGCTCGGCATGCTCATCGAGGCGCTCGGCGTCAACCGGCGCGCCTCCATGCTGTCGGGCGTCTCCACCGGGGTGCTGCTGATCGCCGCCTATGTGCTCTCGGGCCTCTGCGCCGCGCTGGCCGGCATCATCGCCGCCGCCGACATCCGCGGCGCGGATGCCAACAATGCCGGCCTCTGGCTGGAACTCGACGCGATCCTCGCCGTGGTCGTCGGCGGAACCTCGCTGCTCGGCGGACGCTTCTCCATCGCCGCCTCGCTGCTTGGCGCGCTCATCATCCAGTCGATCAACACGGGCATCCTGCTGTCCGGCTTCCCGCCCGAATTCAACCTGATCATCAAGGCGGCGATCATCGTGCTGATCCTGGTCATCCAGTCGCCGCGTGCGCGATCGGCCTTCGTCTTCCTCTCCCGCCCGCAGGCGGCGACAGGCAAGACGGGCGAGGAGACGAAATGAACCCGCGCTACCTTCCCCTCACCGCCACGATCGCGATCTTCCTCATCGCCTATGCGGTCTGCATCGCGCAGTATCCAAACATGCTGTCGACGCGGGTGATCGGCAACCTCCTGACCGACAATGCCTTCCTCGGCATCGCGGCGGTCGGCATGACCTTCGTGATCCTGTCGGGCGGCATCGACCTGTCGATCGGCGCGGTCATCGCCTTCACCGGCGTCCTTCTCGCCGTGCTGCTGCAATCGACGTCCATCCATCCGCTCGCCGCCTTCGCCCTGGCGCTTGCCGTCACCACCGCCTTCGGCGCGCTGATGGGCGCGATCATCCATCACCTGGAAATGCCGCCCTTCATCGTCACGCTTGCCGGCATGTTCCTGGCGCGCGGCATGGCCTTCGTGCTGTCGATCGATTCCATCCCGGTCAAGCACCCTTTCTACGCCACGCTGAAGAGCGTCTATTACAAGCTGCCCGGCGGCGGGCGCATCACCCTGATCGGCGGCCTGATGCTCCTCGTCTTCGGCGCGGGCATCCTGATCGCCCACCGCACCCGCTTCGGCGCCAACATCTATGCGCTCGGCGGCGGCGCGGCGACGGCGCGGCTGATGGGCGTGCCGATCGGACGCACGACGGTGATGATCTATGCCCTCTCCGGCTTCCTCGCGGGCCTTTCGGGCATCGTCTTCTCGCTCTACACCTCCGCCGGCTATTCGCTCGCCACGGTGGGCGTGGAACTCGATGCCATCGCCGCGGTCGTCATCGGCGGCACGCTGCTGACGGGCGGTTCCGGCTTCGTTGCCGGCACGCTGGTCGGCATCCTCATCCAGGGCCTTATCCAGACCTACATCACCTTCGACGGCTCGCTGTCGAGCTGGTGGACAAAAATCCTGATCGGCCTCCTGCTCTTCGCCTTCATCCTGCTCCAGAAGGGCCTGATCCTCGTGACGGACCGGCGGAGGCGGCATGCCTGACACGCGTCCCGCCGGCTTCCGAAACATCGACGGCTAGGCGAGGACGCACCGGTGCGAAAGAAGGGCCTGCTCGAAACGATGATGAACGGACCCATGGCGCGCACCAGCCATTCGCAGGTCGTGGGCGAACTGGGCAAGGCGATCGTCGCCGGTGAATTCGCGGTCGGTGCAACGCTGCCGGGCGATGCGGAACTCGAAGCGCGCTTCGGCGTGTCGCGCACGGTGCTGCGCGAAGCGATGAAGACGCTGGCGGCCAAGGGGCTGGTCGTGCCGCGCGCGCGCATCGGCACGCGCGTCACCGCGAAGACCCAGTGGAACCTCTTCGACAGCGACATCCTCACCTGGCACTTCGCCGTCGGCGTGGACGAACAGTTCCTCGTCCATCTGAGCGAGATCCGCCTCGGCTTCGAGCCGCAGGCCGCCGCCCTTGCCGCCCGTCACGCGAGCGAGGCCGATATCAACCAGATGATGCTGCTCGCCGTCGCCATGGGCGATCCGGCCCACACGCCGGAAACCCTGGCGCTCGCCGACCTTCGTTTCCACCTCAGCGTCATCGATGCCGCGCGCAATCCCTTCATGCGCACGGTGGGCAGCCTCATCGAAGCGGCGCTGGCCGGCATCTTCAAGCTCTCCTCGCCCGCCGCAGACCAGATCAAGATCGGCGACGTCGCCGCAAGCCACATGCGCATCGTCGAGGAAATCCGCCGGCGCGACGAGGACGGCGCGCGGCGCGCCATGGAGGCGGTCATCCGCGTCGGCCGCAGCCGCCTGTCGGACGCGCTGGTGCAGAAATAGCCGTAGCGCTCAACCCCCGGAGCTAGAATGTCATCGCCCCGTGGGCGCTCGCCACCGCCTTGCGCAGGTCCTCGATCGCCCCGTTTGACGCCGCCGGAAGCTGCTCGCCCTCCAGTTCCCGCGGCATCTTCCAGCCCGGATCGACACCTTCCATGTTGGGCAGCTCGTGCGCGATGCCCTTGTGGCAGTCGATGCAGGTCGCCTTGCCGGGCAGGAGGAACTTCGCGTGGATATCGGCGGCGCGCTGCGTCTGCTTGGTGAAGTCCATCGCCACGGCCGAGTGGCAGTTGCGGCATTCCAGGCTGTCGTTCGCCTTCAGCCGCGCCCATTCATGCTGGGCAAGCTCGAGCCGCTTGTCGAGGAACTTCTCGCGCGTGTTGATCGTGCCGAAGATCTTGCCCCACACCTCCTTCGAGGCCTGCATCTTGCGGGCGATCTTGTCGGTCCATTCGTGCGGCACATGGCAATCCGGACAGGAGGCCCGCACGCCGGAACGGTTGGTGAAGTGCACCGTGTTGGTCAGCTCCTGGTAGACGTTGTCCCGCATCTCGTGGCACGAGGTGCAGAATTTCTCGGTGTTCGTCAGTTCCAGCGCGGTGTTGAAGGCGCCCCAGAACATGACGCCGCCGACGAAGCCGCCGAGCGTCAGGAAGGCGAGGCTGAGCGTCGCCGCCGGCGTCGTCAGCACGGTCCAGACCCAGGCGATGAGTGCCTTGATGCGCGCCACCATCACTCGCTTCCCGCCTTGGTGACGCCCATTTCGCTCATGTCCTTGAACGTGTTGTCGACGAGCGGCTTCCTGTCGGCCTGCGGCACATGGCAGGCGGTGCAGAAATAGCGCCGCGGCGAGACGTCGGCGAGCATCTGGCCCTCACGCGTCATGTAGTGCGTGATGCTGATCATCGGCGCGCCGGCATCCTGCGA
>CAMLOC010000374.1 GCA_946481465.1 uncultured Shinella sp.
CGCCCGCCCATGACGGGCGACGGCTCGACCCAGTGCCCGACCCCCATTTCATGGAGGCGGCCCCAGGGGAATTTTTCACCCGGATCGACCTTGCGAACGGGGGCCACATCGGAGTGCGCGAGCACCCGTTCGGGGGCGATCTGCCACCTCTCGCCACAATCGCGACACAGTTCGACGACCGCCGCGATCTGCTTTTCCGGAAAATCCGGCAGCCCGCCGGGATGGCCCGCATTGGCGATCTCGATGCCGATCGAGGCCGAATTGATATCGGTCTCGCCCTGCCAGAAGCTCTTTCCCGCGTGCCAGGCGCGGTCGGCCTCGCGCACGAGCTGCTCGACGCGCCCGTCCTCGTGCACGAAGTAGTGGCAGGAGACCTGGCTTTCGGGCGCGCAGAGCCATTTCAGCGCGCCGTCCGCCGTTTCCATGCCGGTATAATGCAGGAGGATGATATCCGGCTTGCGCCCGCCCGCCCGGTCGCCGAAATTCGGCGACGGCGCGGCGGTCGCGCCGGCATAGTCACAGATGAATGCGCTCATGCAGCGCAGCGTTCCTTCTCGATCGCCTCATAGGCAGCGTTGAGCGCGGCCATGCGGTCGTTCGCGATCTGATGGAACTCGGCCGGCACGCCACGCGCCACCAGCCTATCAGGATGGTTCTCCGAAGCAAGCACCCGATACCGCTTGCGGATCTCGGCGAAGTCGTCGCTCGGCTTGACGCCCAGCACCTTGTACGGATCGCGCCCGCTGACATGGACATGCCGCGCGGTGATCTGCTCGAAGCGTTCCTCAGCCATGCCGAAGATCTCGGCGACGCGGCCGAGGAAGGCCATCTCGTTCTCGTGGATCAGCCCGTCCGCCTTGGCGATATGGAACAGGCCGTCGACGATATCCTCGAGGATCGGGCAATTCTTCTCGCAGGAGACGCAGAGCGCCTTCATCTTCTCCGCATAGGCCTCGTAGCCGGCGACGTCCTGGCGCGCGAGATTGTAGAGCCGGGCGACATTGGCCGCCTGGTTGTCCGGATACTTGAAGATGTCCTTGAAGGCATCGACCTCGGCGGTCGTGACGATGCCGTCGGCCTTCGCCATCTTGGCGGAAAGCGCGATCAGCGCCACCGAGAAGGCGACCTGCTTGCGTGTTTCCGGGTCCCCTTCGAACAGCGTGCGCACGGCCTCGACCACGCCGGACAGCACGTTGCTGGCGGCATCCGAGACCATGCCGACGAGGCGATCCCACACGGCACTGATGAAGCAACTGGGCGAATTCTGGAACATAAGGTGATCTTGATCAGACAATTGCAGGGAAAGCAAGGCAGGAATTGGTGGGATGACAAAATTTTGATGCCCCTCAATAAGTGGAGGCATGGGAATTCCGCGGGCGGAATTTCCGCCTCGCGCGCACGAGGATCGATCCGTCATGGAATGCGGATAAGTTCGCCGCGCCGTTCCCCTGCCGGGGATTCTGCGCTAGAGCAACTGCACCATCGAGACGGGCTGACGCCGAGGAGGAATTATGGCCAAGCAGAAAGTCGCAATGCTGACCGCGGGCGGGCTGGCGCCCTGCCTGTCATCCGCCGTCGGGGGCCTCATCGAGCGCTACAGCGACGTCGCGCCGGACATCGAGCTCGTCGCTTATCGCTCGGGTTACCAGGGCCTCCTGCTCGCCGACCGCATCGAGATCACGAAGGACATGCGCGAGAAGGCGCCCCTCCTCCACCGCTACGGCGGCTCGCCGATCGGCAACAGCCGCGTCAAGCTGACGAACGCCGCCGACTGCGTGAAGCGCGGCCTCGTGAAGGAAGGCGAGAACCCGCTGCGGGTCGCTGCCGAGCGTCTCGCCAAGGACGGCGTCACCATCCTCCACACGATCGGCGGTGACGACACCAACACGACGGCGGCCGACCTTGCCGCCTATCTCGGCGCCAACGGCTACAACCTCACCGTCGTCGGCCTGCCGAAGACGGTCGACAACGACGTGGTGCCGATCCGCCAGTCGCTCGGCGCCTGGACGGCCGCCGAAGTCGGCGCCGGCTTCTTCGACCATGTCAGCAACGAGCAGAGCGCGGCCCCGCGCACCCTCGTCGTGCACGAGGTCATGGGCCGCCATTGCGGCTGGCTCACCGCCGCGACGGCGCGCGCCTATATCCAGAAGACCGCCGGCAACGACTATGTCGACGGCTTCATGATGAACAAGCAGTTGAAGAATATCGACGGCCTCTACCTGCCGGAGCTGGACTTCAACCTGGAAGCCGAGGCCGAGCGCCTCAGGGGCATCATGGATCGCGCCGGCTTCGTCACGCTGTTCGTCTCGGAAGGCGCCTGCCTCGACGCCATCGTCGCCGAACGGGAAGCCGCCGGCGAGACCGTCAAGCGCGATGCCTTCGGCCATGTGAAGATCGACACGATCAATGTCGGCAACTGGTTCTCCAAGCAGTTCGCCGCCCTGCTCGGCGCCGAGCGCGCCATGGTGCAGAAGTCGGGCTACTATGCCCGCTCGGCCCCCGCCAACCGCGACGACCTGCGCCTCATCCAGAGCATGACCGACCTTGCCGTCGAAAGCGCGCTCAACAAGGTCTCCGGCGTCACCGGCCACGACGAAGGCCAGGGCGGCAAGCTGCGCACCATCGAGTTCCCGCGCATCAAGGGCGGCAAGCACTTCGACACCTCGGCAAAATGGTTCGGCGAGGTGATGGACACCATCGGACAGAAGTGGAAGCCGGCGGCATAACACCCTCCCGCGCGAAAACGCCGCTTGACGGCGAAAATCCGTGATGGCTTGCTCCCCGGATCGCACTCGATCCGGGGAGTTTTCATGTCCTTCGAACATTGGCTTGCCTTCGCCGCCGCCTCCGCCGTCATGCTGGCCATTCCGGGCCCGACGATCCTCCTCGTGATCTCCTATGCGCTCGGTCACGGCCGCCGCACGGCGGGCGCCACCGTCGCGGGCGTCGCACTCGGCGATTTCACCGCCATGACCGCCTCCATGCTCGGCCTCGGCGCGCTGCTCGCCACCTCCGCGGCGGTCTTCACCGTGCTGAAATGGGCAGGCGCGGCCTATCTCGTCTGGCTCGGCATAAAACTGTGGCGCGCGCCCGTCGCGGCCGGCGGCGAAGGTACGGCGCCGGCGGAGGAAAAACCGTTCCGCATCTTCGCCCATGCCTATGTGGTGACGGCGCTGAACCCGAAGAGCATCGTCTTCTTCGTCGCCTTCCTGCCGCAGTTCCTCGACCTCTCGCGGCCCGTCCTGCCGCAGATGGCGATCTTCGAGGTCACCTTCCTCGTGCTCGCCACGCTCAACGCCTTCTCCTACGCCCTGCTCGCCTCCGCCGCGCGCAAAACCATCCGCAAGCCGTCGGTCCAGAAGGTCGTCAACCGCACCGGCGGCACGCTGCTGATCGGCGCCGGACTGCTGACCGCGGGCCTCAAGCGGGCCGCCGCCTGAGGCATGGCCAAGCCTACGGGTTGCCGCTTCGCACCCGATCGGCTATGGACGGGCACGGCCACGGCCGATTGATTTGCAAAGACGCGGGCGTTCCGGCGCCCGCGCACCCCGGCAAACCGAGAGCGACGACCATGGCCGATACCCCCGTTTCCCGTCCGGCACGCATTGCAGCGCTCGCCTGCGCGGGCCTTCTCGCGACGCTTGCCGGCTGCGCCAGCGTCGCCGACGACGCGACCTCCGCCAGGACGGTGACGCCCTCATCGGCGCAGACCACGGATATCGCCGCCGCCGACGGCACGACGACGGACGTCGCCTATGCCGCCCTGCCCGCCGCCAAGCCCGGCACGGAGAACACGTCCGAGGCCCTGCCGACGCCGATCGCCGTCGCGGGCGACACGGCGGGCGTCCCCGTCTCGGCCCTCGCCGAGGCCAAGCCCGTGACGGGCGCCGCCGCGGCCACCGCCGCGCTGGCCGGCAACGACGTCGAGAGCGCGACGCAGGGCTACGACACCGTCATCGGCGTTTCCGTCATGGAGCCGGGCTTCGACAGCGGCGAGCCGGAAGGCCTCGAACAGCTCGTCGCCAGCCGCAAGATCGTGCCGCTGGCAAAGCCCGCCCTCGTCCAGAATGCCGTCCTGACGACGCAGACCCGCCTCCTCGTTCCGCAGACCGAGCAGCCCTTCAAGAAATCCGGCACGCCGATCGATGCGATCATCACCAAATATGCCGCGATCTACGGCATCCCGGAATCGCTGCTGCACCGCGTCGTCAAGCGTGAGAGCACCTACAATCCGAAGGCCTACAACCGCGGCCATTACGGCCTGATGCAGATCAAGTATGCGACCGCCAGGAGCATGGGCTACGAAGGCCCGGCCGAAGGCCTGTTCGACGCCGAGACGAACATCAAATATGCCGGCAAGTATCTGCGCGGCGCATGGATGGTCGCCGACGACAAGAACGACGGCGCGGTGCGCCTCTATGCGGCCGGCTATTACTACCACGCCAAGCGCAAGGGCCTGCTGGACGAGACCGGGCTGCGCTAGCAGCATGTCAGGTTCAGATTGAACCAGACATGCTCTAAATTCTTTTGTTTTCGTTTGTCTTTTCGGGAAAACCGGTTCCCACTTTTCCCTGACAAACTCTAAAGCATGGCCTTCATAGGCCTGCCCGCGACATAGGTCTCGCGCACCGCGCGGTCGTCGCCGAGCGTCTGCAGCAGGAAAAGCTCCTCCGC
>CAMLOC010000375.1 GCA_946481465.1 uncultured Shinella sp.
GCGACGGCCAGTGTCGGCAAGGCCGATCTTCTTGCCGCCTGCGAGCGCGAGGGCGTACCGGCCGGGCCGATCAACTCCATTGCCGAGACCTTCGCGGACCCGCAGGTGAAAGCGCGGGGCCTGCGCATCGACCTGCCGGACGCCGACGGCAATTCCATTCCCGGCGTGCGCACGCCCATCGTCTATTCGGGCACCCCCCTTGCCTATGACCGGCCGAGCCCGCGGCTCGGCGAACATACCGACGCCGTGATGGCGGAACTCGATCGCCTCGAAGCAGGAAAGAAAAGCGCATGAAGACCGGTGGCCAGTTGATCGTCGATGCCCTCGTTGCCAATGGCGTGAAGCGCGTCGCCTGCGTGCCGGGCGAAAGCTACCTCGCCGTGCTCGACGCGCTGCACGATACCGATATCGACGTGCTCGTCTGCCGCCAGGAAGGCGGCGCGGCGATGATGGCGGACTGCTGGGGCCGGCTGACGGGCGAGCCCGGCATCTGCATGGTCACGCGCGGGCCCGGCGCCACCAATGCCTCGGCGGGCCTGCACATCGCACGGCAGGATTCGATCCCGATGATCCTCTTCATCGGCCAGGTGCAGCGCGACGCGCGCGAGCGCGAGGCCTTCCAGGAGGTGGAATACCGCCGCGCCTTCACCGAGGTCGCCAAATGGGTGGCCGAGATCGACGACGCCCGCCGCATTCCCGAATTCGTCACCCGCGCCTTTGCCGTCGCCACCTCCGGCCGGCCGGGCCCGGTGGTGCTGGCGCTGCCCGAGGACATGCTGACGGAGGCGGTCGAGACCGTCGATGCCAAGGCCTATGTGCCGGTCGAGGCCCATCCGGGCCGCAGGCAGGTGGAGGAGCTGGCGCGGCGCCTCGAAGCCGCCGAGCGGCCGCTCGTCATCCTCGGCGGCACGCGCTGGTCGCAGGAGAGCGTCGCCGGCTTCACGGCCTTCGCGGAGCGCTGGGCGCTGCCGGTCTCCTGTTCCTTCCGCCGCCAGATGCTGTTCGATCACACCCACCCGAACTATGCCGGCGACAGCGGCATCGGCATCAACCCGGTGCTCGGCAAGGAGATCCGCGAGGCGGACCTCGTCATCCTGCTTGGCGGGCGCTATTCGGAAATGTCCTCCTCGACCTACAGCATGCTCAAGGTGCCCTACCCGCAGCAGGCGCTGGTGCATGTCTATCCGGATCCGTCCGAGCTCGGCCGCGTCTACCGGCCGGACCTTGCAATCTGCGCCGCGCCGGAGGATTTCGTCGCCGCGCTGGAGGGCCTTTCCCCGAAGGCCGCCCCGCGCTGGGCCGAACGCACCCGGTCCCTGCACGAAAGCTACCTGAAATGGTCGACGCCGCCGCAGACCGGCCCGGGCGGCGTGCAGATGGGCCCGATCATGGCCTGGCTGGAGGAGAACACGCCGGAGGACACGATCTTCACCAACGGCGCCGGCAACTATGCCACCTGGGTGCACCGCTTCCACCGCTTCCGGCGCTTTGCGACGCAGGCGGCCCCCACCTCCGGCTCGATGGGGTATGGCCTGCCGGCCGCGGTCGCCGCCAAGCAGCTCTTCCCGGAGCGCGAGGTCGTCTGCTTTGCCGGCGACGGCTGCTTCATGATGCACGGCCAGGAATTCGCCACCGCCGTCCGCTACGATCTCCCGATCATCACCGTCGTCGTCAACAACGGCATCTACGGCACGATCCGCATGCACCAGGAGCGGGAATATCCCGGCCGCGTCAGCGCCACGGACCTCACCAACCCGGATTTCGCCGCGCTCGCCCGCGCCTATGGCGGCCATGGCGAGACGGTGGAGGCGACGGAGGATTTCGCATCGGCCTTCCTGCGCGCCCGTTCAAGCGGCAAGCCAGCGATCATCGAGGTCAAGCTCGACCCGGAAGCGATCACGCCGACGCGCACGCTCTCGGATATCCGCGAGGGGAAATGAGGCTGGGGGCTGAAGGCCCCTCATCCGCCTGCCGGCACCTTCTCCTTGGCTGCGGGGCGAAGGACAGGAGGCGATGCCTCGCTCCTCTCGACGGGCGCAATCTCGGAAAAGGGTCCGCATAGTCCTTCGCCCCGCAGCCAAGGAGAAGGTCGCGGCAGCGGGATGAGCGACCGCGTCCCCGGTTACCCGCGGATATGCTGCGTCTGCTCGTAGGTCTTCGTCGAGCGCATGCCGGAGCGGCAATAGCCGAGCATGGGGCGCGGCAATTCGTCGAGCGCGTCGACCATTCCGTTCACCGCTTCCGCGGTCACGCCCATCGGGCCGACCGGCACATGGGCCGTCTCGATGCCGAGCGCCTTCGCGCGGGCGGCGATGGCCGAGAATTCCGGCTGGCCGGCCTCTTCATGGTCCGGACGATGGCAGACGATGGACTTGAAACCCAGGGCGGCGATGGCGTCGAGATCCTCGACGGCGATCTGGCCGGAGACGGAATATTCGTCATTGATCGCGCGGATATCCATGGGCGGTTCCTTCTAGAAAACAGGGTGTCCATCGTTTAAGCCCGCGCCGCGGAAGCGTCAATCATGCAAAATCTATAGCAATTCCCGAAAAGGCGCGAATCACGGAAGCCCACTTGCCGCGACGTCCCTAGCGGACCTCGAAGGCGAGGCCGTAGCCGATGCTTTCGCCGGGCGCGAAATCCGGCGCCTCGCCGGCGGCGATCAGCTCGGCGCGCGGCGCAAGACGATGCGAGACCGGCTCGATGCCGAGCACCGCCGAGCCCGGCGAGAGGTTCCGCCAGACCTGAAGATGCGGCAGCGTATCGGTGCGGAAGCGGATATGGACGCTGCGCCCTTCGAGCGCGGCGATCGGGCCGATGACGATCTCGGCCCAGCCATGCGTCGCCGTTTCGGCGGCCGGCACGCAGAAGATCTCCCGGTCGTCCGTCCCGAAGCGCCACGGCAGGCTGCCGCCGGGCAGCATGGCTCCGGTCAGCCGCGTATCCGCGTCGAAGAGGCCGGTGCCGAAATTGATATGATACATGCCGAAGGGCGGCCAGAACGTGTCGCCGGCATTGGTGACGGTATCGTCGAGCGTGATGTGGCCGGTGCGCCGGTCGGCGCGCCAGCGGCGGGCGAGATCGGCCCTGCCGCCATGGGCGAGCGAAACGGCGACGCGCCCCTCGCAGACCACCTCCCCCTCGCCCTCCTCGGTCAGCACGTCGCGTGCCGGCGAGGACGAGAACGAGCCGTGCAGCGGGTAGAGCCGCCCGTCGGCCGCGCCCTCCACCGGCACCGGGTGGCGGATGTGATCCGGCCCGCAGGTGAACAGGAAGCCCGGCAGCGCCTTGTCGATGCGCGGGTCGCCGTCGGAAGGCACGGCCGCGCCCGGCGCAAGGTCGACGCCATGGAAGACGGCGCCGGCGACGTCGAGCACGGATTGCGGCGTCAGGTCGAGGCGGAAGGACTGGTCTGGCGTCTGGGCGGAAAGGGAAAGGGTCATCCGGGGCTCCGGCAAAGGGACAATCGAAAGGTGGCATGCTAGAGCAATTCGCGCGGACGTGTGAAGCGGTTTTGCGTGCAGGCGGCCGGCGGCAGGCGGTTTCGTCACCCGGCCTGAGATCGTCCCTCGCGCGGGAACCATCACGGCCGGTCACAAGTTTTTGCAATGCGCGTTGACCTTACGTTCACCATCGATTCAGTTTTTTCATATTAAGGTCCGAATTGAAGTGTTCCGTCCGCGCGATATATGCAATCCGGCAGGTCAGGTGTCGTGAATTCCATTTTGAAAACAAGTCTTTCGCTCCTTGCCGCGGCGTCCGTCCTCGGAATCGCCGCCCTGCCGGCGCACGCCCAGCAGCGCTTCTTCGCGCGCGACACGGTTCTCGTCTCGCCGGAAGGCGATATTCTCGACTACATTCCCGACGACGGGAGCCTGCGCGTGATGCGCGACAACCGCGGCCGCACCGTCTATGTCGACGGCTGGGGCAACGTGGTCGCGACCGCCATGCAGGCCGACCGCTACTTCGCCCGCGGCGATGACTATCGCCCGCGCCGCGAGGCACGCGGCTACCCGCAAGCCAATCCCGACTACTTCCCGCCGGCGCCCGAGGCCGACTACGGCGACGACCTGACGACGAGTTCCGTGCCGGAAATGCGCGAGGGCCTGCCGGGCGATATCGAACGCCAGCCGCTGCCGGACGCCGATTTCGGCGGTGAGCAGCCGCTGCCCGACTTCGGCGGCGAGAGCGCCGCCCTGCCGGAAAACGGCACGGACCCGAACGCGGAATTCGTGCCCGGCCCGAAATTCGACCCGGCGATCGCGATCGGCAAGCTGTCCTCCGCCGAAGTCACCGCGCTGCAGGTCTTCCTCGACCGCGAGGGCTTTTCGCCGGGCGTGATCGACGGCAGGAAGGGTTCGAACGTCACCAAGGCGATCGAGGCCTGGCAGAACGCGACGGGCGAGACGCTCGACCCGAACAATGCCGACGATATTCTGGAGCGGCTGCGCCTGTCGGGCGGCCTTGCCTTCACCACCTACGAGATTTCGGCCGCCGATGCCGCCGGGCCCTATGTCGCCGCCATTCCCGACGATTACGCCCAGAAGGCGGCGCTGCCGCACCTCTCCTTCACCTCGACCACCGAGATGCTGGCCGAAAAATTCCATATGGATGAGGCCTATCTGAAGGAGATCAATCCGGGCGTCGACTTCACCATTCCCGGTACGCTCATC
>CAMLOC010000376.1 GCA_946481465.1 uncultured Shinella sp.
CGCGATCGATCGCTTCGCCGGCGCGGTGGAACTCCGACAGGCCGATATCCGAAAGTTTTGGATGCAGGGCGAGATCCGGCGGGTCGCCGGCAAGGCGCGCGCGGGAAATGCGATCCTGGATAATGTTGAAGGATTGCACCATGACGCTCGTCAGGCCGAGCCGCGCGGCGCTGTCCTCCTGCTTCGGTTCGTCGATCTTCTGTTCGCTGGCGCTGTGCTTGATCACCGCCGAGCGGCCGTAGAGATCGTAATTGAGGTTGACGGCGACGACCAGCGGCTCCTCATGGGCGCGACAGACCGATACCGGCACCGGATTGACCAGCGCCCCGTCGACCAGCGTGCGGTTGTTGCACTTGATCGGCTCGAAGATGCCGGGCAGGGCATAGGAGGCGCGGATGGCGGTGATCAGCGAACCGCTGTTGATCCACACCTCGTGGCCGCTGTTGACCTCGGTGGCGACCGCGACGAAGGGGCGGTCGAGGCTTTCGATCGACAGGTTCTCCAGATGCTCCTGCATGCGCTTGGTCAGCCGCATGCCGCCGAAGAGGCCGGAGCCGCGAATGGTAAAGTCGAGGAGGCTGGCGATGCGCCGCATGGTCAGCGAGCGGGCAAAAGCCTCCAGCTCGTCGAGTTTGCCGGCGAGGTAGCAGCCGCCGACCAGCGCGCCGATGGAGGTGCCGGCGATCATCGATACCTCGATGCCTTCCTCCTCCAGCGCCCGCAGCACGCCGATATGGGCCCAGCCACGGGCGGCACCGCCACCCAGCGCCAGCGCGATCTTGGATTTGCGCGGCAGGGCCGGCGCGGGAATATGGGACATGTCGTTCATGGAAGGGCCGCCGGGGTCGGATGCATCCGCCGTTACGAGACTACGATTGAAACTCCAGTTCAACATTCCGGACCTCCGTTACCAAGAGGAATTCGCGGCGAGGCAATCGGTTCCGGCGCCTCAACGCCCTCGGCAACACAATAGATGACAGGATAGATGCACTCTGTGACGCGGGGAACTTTGCCGGAAAGAATCTGCCGGCGGGCCGTCCCGTGTGCGTCCGGTCGTGGCTGGAGAAGGGCTTTCGCCCGCAGGATCGTCGCCCCGGTGAGGGTGGCCTTGGAAACCGGTCGTGACGCACGAGAGCGATGGGGTTCCATGTCCTGATCCGATGGCGGGGGTAGGGGCCGCCATGGGGGGCATTAGGCGTCGGCACCGGTTGCCAATTGATGAATCCGTGCCGAAACCGGACGGAATTCGCCGGGATGCTTAATTTTTCCCGTAGATCGCCGCCGGGTCGAATTGCGGCGCGCCGCCGGTGATCGCCAGCACGGCGCCGTCGGGGCCGTTCGAGACGGTGCGGTAGAAGCAGGAGCGGCGGCCGGTGTGGCAGGTCGCGTCGTGGCCGGCGACCGAGACCTTCAGCCACACGGCGTCCTGGTCGCAATCCGTGCGCAGCTCCACCACGGTCTGCAGGTTGCCCGACGTCTCGCCCTTCTTCCACAGCGCCTTGCGCGAGCGGCTCCAGTAATGCGCGATGCCCGTCTCGACGGTCAGCGCCAGCGCCTCGGCGTTCATGTGGGCGACCATCAGCAGTTCGCCGTCCTTCGCGTCCGTCACCACGGCGGTCACCAGGCCGTGCTCGTCGAAGCGCGGCGTGAAGGCCGTGCCCGTTTCGAGCTCGGCCTTGTCCTTGGAGGGGTTTTGGAAGGTGATCGGCATGGCTTTCGGTTCCATTGGTGGAGCCGTTCGCGTCAGCTCCGGATCATCGTCATGAACCGGACCTGTTCGGTCGGTTCGGTCTTGAAGGCACCGGTAAAGGTGGTGGTGAGCGTTGTCGAGCCCTGTTTCTGGATGCCGCGCATCGCCATGCACATATGCTCGGCCTCGATCATCACGGCGACGCCGCGCGGGTTCAGCGTCTCGTCGATCGACTTGGCGATCTGCGCCGTCATCGTCTCCTGCGTCTGCAGGCGGCGGCCGAAGATCTCCACCACGCGGGCGATCTTGGACAGGCCCAGCACGCGGCCGTTCGGCAGATAGGCGACATGCGCCTTGCCGATGATCGGCACCATGTGGTGCTCGCAATGCGAGAAGAACGGGATGTCCTTCACCAGCACCATGTCGTCGTAGCCGGCGACCTCCTCGAAGGTGCGGCCGAGAACGTCCTCGGCGGCAAGGTCATAGCCGGAAAAGAGCTCGCGATAGGCTTTCGCAACGCGCGCCGGGGTGTCGAGCAGCCCCTCGCGCGCCGGATCGTCGCCCGCCCAGCGCAACAGGACGCGGACGGCATCCTCGGCTTCCTTCTGCGAAGGACGGCCCGACGGATCGTCGATGCGCGGAAAATTGGTGACTATGGCGTCCATGGACCCATTGACCTTTCTGCAGGTTACCTGACGTGTTTATCGGACTCGCCACTGGCCATTCGCCTAACCCTGCAGGCTTGGGTTCCGTTGGCGGGCTCCGGGGCTTTCGGGTCTTCGCTTCTCAGTGCGCTGACCGTCCGGCACGGTTTCCCAAACAACAGGTGAACGATCCGCCTTTCGCCTCACGCAATTCCGGACGGAAAACCGCTTCGCGCGTTTCCTGGAACTGCTTGCGTCTTGCAAAACGCTCACCCCAATACGAGTTATCATATAGTATCGAGCAAGGCCTGCGAAAGAGGCTTGAGACGACACGCCGTGCTTTTTTACCGACGCGGCCGGAATAATCTCCTCGGATCATTGAAGATTCCGCAAAAAATGCGGAAAACGGGACCATGATGGACGATATCTACAACAGCCGTATCCTCGAATTCGCCGGCAACATCCCGCGCATCGGCACGCTGGCCGACGCCGACGGCGAGGCGGGCGCCCATTCCAAGCTGTGCGGCTCGCGCGTCAGGGTCTACCTGAAGCTCGACGGCGACCGGGTGACGGATTTCGCCCATGAGGTGAAGGCCTGCGCGCTCGGCCAGGCCTCGTCCTCGATCATGGCGCGCCATGTCATCGGCGCGACGACGGCGGAAATCCGCGCGGCGCGCGAAAAAATGCTCGCCATGCTGAAGGCGGACGGCGAGGGGCCGGACGGCCGCTTCGAGGACATGCGGTTCCTGAGGCCCGTCAAGGACTACAAGGCCCGCCACGCCTCCACCATGCTGACCTTCGACGCCGTGGTGGACGCCATCGGCCAGATCGAGGCGAAGCGGCTGGAAAAGGCCGGGTGAGGGACGATGTGCGATGCGCCCGGCTGCCGGCATGACGGCGCGCGGCCTGCCTATCGGGGCCGCAACTGGCCCGGCCCGTTCCGCCGGACGCCGGGCCGCCTTCTCGGCATGGGCCTCATCCGGCTCTACCAGCTGACGCTGTCCGGCTTCATCGGCAATGCCTGCCGCCACCTGCCGACCTGCTCGGAATACGGCTACGAGGCCGTTGCCCGCCACGGCCTGTGGCGCGGCGGTTTCATGACACTGTTCCGCGTCGCCCGCTGCGGGCCCGGCGGCACCCATGGTTTCGACCCCGTGCCGGAGGCGCTGGCGCCGCGCTTTCGCTGGTGGGCGCCCTGGCGGCTCTGGAGCATCGCGGCGCGCAAGCCCTGACGCCATGGCCTATCTCCGCGCCTTGCGCGGCGCCTGCCCGGCGAGGCGACGCAGGCCCTCGACCTCCGTCCGCGTCAGCGCGCGGACCGCGCCCTTTTCCAGATCGCCCAGCGCAAGGGTGCCGATGGCGACGCGCACGAGGCGCAGGCACGCGATGCCGAGCGCTTCCAGCATGCGGCGGATCTGGCGGTTGCGGCCCTCGTCGAGCACGATCTCGAGCCAGGAATTGCGCTCGCCGTCCCTGAGGTGACGCACCGTCCGTGCGCGCAGGAGCTCGCCGTCGTGGTGGACGCCCTTTTCCAGCGCATCGAGGACCGCCCGGTCGGCGAGGCGGTCGATCTGGACGTGGTAGGTCTTTTCGACATGGGTCTTCGGATCGAGCAGGGCGTTCGAAAATTCCGTATCGTTGGAAAAGAGCAGCAGGCCCTCGCTCGCCTTGTCGAGCCGGCCGACGGGGGAGAGATGGGCGGGATCGAGATGCTTGAGGCAATCGAACACCGTCGGCCGCCCCTCCGGATCATGCCGGGTGGTGACGAGGCCGCGCGGCTTGTTGAGCATGAGATAGACGGGCTTTTGCGCGGCGACCGCCGCGCCGTCCACCGTGATTGCGGCATCGGCAAGGTCGATCCAGGTTTCGGGATCGGTGACGATGCGGCCGGCAAGGGCGACGCGGCCGGCGGCGATCAGCCCTTCCGCCTGCGTGCGCGAGCAGAAGCCGAGTTTTGACAGGGCGCGCGACAGGGTGGCGCGCTTGCCGTCGGAAGCGGCCTTCGGCCGTGCGGCGGGCTTCGCCCTGCCGGCGGGGGCCGGTTTTGGCCGTTTGCCTCTGTCTTTCGCCATTCTGCCCGTAAAACCCTTGTTCACCGCGGTTGACCGGCCAGCCCATGCCATTCTAAAGCCGGGTCCGTCCAGCCCAATATACTTCAAGCGAGGCCGCCGTTGACCCAGGACGACATCACGAACGAACTCGTCACGCTGCGCGACTACTGGCGCTATGCGATCTCCCGCTTCAACGCGGCCGATCTCAGCTACGGCCACGGCACGACGACGGCCGGCGACGACGCGGCCTTCCTGTTGCTCGACACGCTCGACCTGCCGATCG
>CAMLOC010000377.1 GCA_946481465.1 uncultured Shinella sp.
GCCGTCTTGCTGAAGGCCGGCCAGCGCCGGCTGATCCTCGCTAACGAGATCGGCGGGGCGGCGGCCGCGCGGCGGCTTGCGGCGCTTGCCGCAAACCATCCCGACGCGGAACTGCACGTCTTCGTCGATTCGGTCGACCTGGTCGACGCCCTGCGGGCCGCCTGGCAGGGGCGCAGCGGCCTGCCGCCGCTCGGCCTCCTCGTCGAACTCGGCGCAGGCCGCGCCGGGGCGCGCAGCGCCGAAGCGGCGGGGACGGTCCTCGATGCCGTCCTTGCCGCGGAAGCGCCCGCCTTCCGGCTCACCGGCATCGCCGCCTACGAGGGCGCCGCCGCGACGGCTGACGCGGAAGAGACGCTGCGCCGGATCGACGGGTTGGTGGCGATGACGGCTTGCTTCCTGCCCGCGGTGCGCGCCCGCATCGGCGATGCGCGGCCGCTGATCGTCACGGCGGGCGGCTCGGTCTTCTTCGACCGGGTGGTCGCCGGCCTCTCCGCCGCCGTCGCCGCCGATCCCGACAGCCTGCTCGTGCTGCGCAGCGGGGCGATCTTCTTCCACGACCACGGGGTCTACGAGCGCGGCCTTGCCGGGCTCGACGCCCGCGCGGGTTTCCGCTTCGGCGGTGAAGTCCGCTCGGCCGGAGAGGGCTTCAAGCCGGCGCTGCGGGTCTGGGCCGAAGTGCTGTCGCTGCCCGAGCCGGGGCTGGCGATCTGCGGCATGGGCCTGCGCGACGTGGCGATGGACCAGGGCCTGCCGCGACCGCTGGCGCTCTATCGCGACGGGGCGCCGCACGGCCGCCTTGCCGGGGCCGACGTACTTCGCCTCAACGACCAGCACGCCTTCCTCGCGCTTCCCGCCGGCAGCGACATGCGCATCGGCGACGTGGTGGAGTTCGGCATCTCCCATCCCTGCACCTGCCTCGACCGGCACGCGATCCTCTATGGCCTTGCCCCCGACCACACGGTCACGGCGGCCTATCCCACCAGCTTCGGCTGACCCTCCCCAGAAGAAAGGAAAACACACCATGATCCAGCGTTACCAGAAGGGTTCGCGCATGAGCCAGGCCGTCAGCTATGGCGGGCTCGTCTATATTGCCGGCCAGGTCGCGGAAAACCGCAAGGCCGGCATCGAGGACCAGGTACGCAGCGTGCTCGGCAAGATCGATGCCCTCCTGAAGGAAGCCGGCACGGATCGCTCGAAACTGCTCGCCGTCAATGTCTTCCTCCCGGCGATCGTCGATTTCGAGGCGATGAACGGCGTATACGATGCCTGGATCGACCCGGAAAATCCGCCGGCCCGCGCCTGTGTCGAGGCGCGTCTTGCTGATCCGGACCTGCGCGTCGAAATGACCGCCGTCGCCGCGCTCTGACCCCTCCGCCCGAACTGGAGCCCCATGCACAGCGGCCTCGTCAATCCGATCGATCTTTCCCGGGACGGCCGGCAGGCCGGGCATCTCGCCATCCCCTATTCGGTCGATTGCTCGCCCTATTACCAGATCCGCATTCCCATCCTGCGGCTGAAGAACGGCGAGGGGCGAGCCTGCTGCTGATGGCGGGCAACCACGGCGACGAATACGAGGGCGAGTTCCAGCTCGGGCGGCTGATGCGCCCGTGCTGTCGCGCGCCGCTCGGCGGCTGACCCCTACGCGATCGCGTCGGCGGCTTCCTTCACCCAGTCGAGACGCTTTGCCGGAATGAGCCCGTAATTATAGAAGTTCACGCCGTCGGCGCCGGCCTCGACGGCGGCCTTCGCGCGGGCGGAAAGGATGGCCGGGCCGTCGACCTCGGGATAGAAGACGCGCAGCCCCAGCCCTAAAAACTTGTCCGGGCCGAGCATCGCCCGGCCGGTGCGGATGACGTCGCCGACGGCCTCCGGCGTCATGTCGTAGCAGCACAGGATCGCGCCGTCGCAGAGCTTGCCGGCCGCTTCGAGGTCGACGCCGCCGAGCCAGCCGTCCTTCAGGTCGATCAGTACGATGCGCGTCGCCGGGTCGGCGGCCGCCTTGATTTCGCCGATCAGACTCGTCACCGGCTCGGTGCGCCAGGCGAGGAAGGCGTGCAGTTCTGGGTGAGCGCGGAAGGCATCGATGCCGGCGGCGGGAAAATCGGGGAACTGCCTCTCCGGCACCGCCCGCTCGCACAGTTCGGCGATGAAGCGCGCCACCGTCTTCTGCGCGCCGTCCACCGGTATGCCGGCCTTCAGGGCGCGGGCGGCGCAATGGTCGCAGAAGCAGAGCGACAGGAGGAAATCGTCCTCGGCATTGAGGCCGACGCCGTCCTTCTCGTGGTGGTATTCGTGGGCAAAGCCCATGAAATTCGGGCTTTCCAGCTCCAGCATGTCGGGCTTGTGGTTCACCGTGATGTCGCGCACCAGCGTCACGACATAGTCGCGCGCCGCCGGGCTGGAGGGGCAGAGATTGTAATAGTTGGCATTGCCGAAGGCGTTGCGGGTCACATGGTCGGGATGCAGCATGCCGAGGCGGCTGTTGTGCAGGCAGACCGTCCAGCAGGAGACGGCAAGGCCGGTCGTCCCGCGCGCCCTGGTCAGCGCCTCCAGCATGTCGCCGCGATCGGTGACGTTCCGCGCCGTCAGGGGGCGGATGTCCTTGCCCTGCCATAGCGTCTCGTCCGGCCGGAAATAGACCGTGCCGTCTTCCGGGAAATAGGCCTTCTGCCCGGGGCTGCGCGGCTGGAGGAAGCGGCCGGCGTGATAGGAGGTCGCAAGGCTCACCGTGTTGAGGCCGGCGCGGCCCGAAAGATCGGCGGCGAAAGCCGCGATGCCCTGATCCTGGATGTCCCAGGGATAGGTCCACATGGAAAGATGCATGGCGTGCTCCCGTCGAGTATGTCCGCTTTATAGAACATGCGTCCATAATAGTGTCCAGACGGATTTTCGTTTCCGAATCGCCCGGCTTGCATTGATGAAAGAATCGCCGTCTGTATCCGTCAGGCGGGATCAAGCCGGAGGCGCCCGACGGCCCCGGCGGCGCGTCAGAACGGGCCTATTGGTATTTTCGACGCATTGAATGTCGCGAACCGGAGGGATTCCTTGCAAGAGCGGGGGTAGCTTCTCGCCATTGCAGGGGCTTGCACAGAGGCGAGCGGCCTGAAATATGCGCCGAGCCGTCCATGCGGCGCATGAAGAGGGATCCGCCGGTGCCCGCCCGCCGCATCGGCCGAACGCGAGAAACGAACCGATGAAGACCTATGTGCTGACCGTATCCTGCCAATCGACCCGCGGCATCGTCGCCGCGATCACCGGCTACCTGGCCGAGAAAGACTGCAACATCGTCGACAGTTCGCAGTTCGACGATCTGGAGACGGGCCTGTTCTTCATGCGCCTCACCTTCAAGAGCGAAGGCGGCGCGAAGCAGGACGATATCGATGCGGGCTTCGCGCCGGTCGCCAAGGCCTTCGCGATGACCTACGAATTCCACAACAGCGACGAGCGCATGAAGGTGCTGCTCATGGTCTCGCGCTTCGGCCATTGCCTCAACGACCTGCTCTACCGCTGGAAGATCGGCGCGCTGCCGATCGACATCGTCGGCGTCGTCTCCAACCACTTCGACTACCAGAAGGTCATCGTCAACCACGACATTCCCTTCTATCACGTCAAGGTGACCAAGGAGAACAAGCCGCAGGCCGAGGCGCGGCTGATGGAGATCGTCGAGCAGTCCGGCGCCGAACTCATCGTCCTCGCCCGCTACATGCAGGTGCTGTCCGATGCCGTCTGCAAGAAGATGTCCGGCCGCATCATCAACATCCACCATTCGTTCCTGCCGTCCTTCAAGGGCGCCAACCCTTACAAGCAGGCCTTCGAGCGCGGCGTGAAGCTGATCGGCGCGACGGCGCATTATGTGACGGAGGACCTCGACGAGGGTCCGATCATCGAGCAGGACGTCGCGCGCATCACCCACGCGCAGTCGGCGGACGATTACGTCTCGATCGGCCGCGACGTGGAGAGCCAGGTCCTCGCGCGCGCCGTGCACGCCCATATCCACCACCGCGTCTTCATGAACGGCAACAAGACCATCGTCTTCCCGCCGTCGCCGGGCTCCTACGCCTCCGAGCGCATGGGGTGACCCAAAAAAGGCCGGCGTTTCCGCCGGCCTGAAGGGCCTCGAGAGAGGCCCCATTTTTATTGGTTTGCGCCTTTATGGCGTTCTCTTCCCCGCGGCCGGGCCACAGATGCGGAAACGTCCCGGTTTTCACCGGGGCGTTGAACGCGGACGAAAGGATCAGGCGGCGCGGGCGCCGTGGTGTTCCTGGGCGTAGTAGTGGCCGAAACGGTTGGCGAGGAACGTATCGAGAGCGATCTCTTCCTGGCGCACGAAACCTGCCGCGCGCAGCGAACCGTCGGCGAGCATGTCGAGCACGGCGCAGATCGAACCGGCCGTGGTGATCTGGATGGCCGAATGCAGGCTGCCGGCGACGGGGGCGCTATAGACCTTGTTGGCGTAGGTCTCCTGGATCAGGCGGCCGCCCTTGCGGCCCGAGACGGTCACGAAGATGATGACGACGTCCTGCGTGGTGGTCGGCAGGGCGTTCTCGAAAATGTCCTTGAGGACTTCGCGGCGGTGACGCAGGCCCAGGTCGTTCAGGAGCGCCTTCATGATGGCGGCGTGGCCGGGATAGCGGATCGTCTTGTAGTTCAG
>CAMLOC010000378.1 GCA_946481465.1 uncultured Shinella sp.
CCGCGACGAGGTTGACGTCCTTGCGCTTGAAATCGTGGTAGCCGGAAATCCGGTTCGGATCGATGCGGCCGCGCACGGCGTCCTCGACGTAAGTCGCGACGGCGGCGGAAAGGCCGACCTCGAAGGCGGCAAGCGCGCTGTAGCGGGCATTCATGTCGGCGCCGTCGAAATCGTCGGCCGGGATCTTGACCGCATAGTCCCAGGGATCGAGGCCGACGGAGGCCGCATCGGCCAGCACGGCGATGGCGCTCTTGGCCTTGTCGTTGATGCCGGTGCCGTCGACCCAGACGAATTTCTTCTGCGTCGCGTAGAAGGTCTCGACCGCCTTGGCGGCGTCGGGCGTCGCGCGCACGTCGATGGTGGAGAAGGCGGCGCGCACGCCGGCATCGCCCGCCGGCACGACATCGGCCGAAATCGAACTGGTGACGACCGGGTCGGCCAGCTTGTCGACGGCGATGCGCTTCAGGGCGTCCGCCTTGTAGGTGTAGTAGCGCGGGCCGGTAACGCGCGGCAGCGGCTTGGCCTCCTGCTTCGTCTCGGCGCCGGGCAGCGCGAGACCGGTCGTCACGCCGGGAAGCGGCTCGGCCTTCTGCTTCTTCTTGCCGTTCAGCCATTCCATGACGGTCAGGGCGTTGGCGGGCGTCGCATGCAGCGAAACGGTGGCGCAGGAGAGAGCCAGCGTGGCGGCCAGCACGGCAGTCTTGGTAAGCTTCATCTGTATTCCATTCCCCGAATGAACCGTGGTGACGGTCTCTGGCGGCGCCCGAACCAGCAGGCCGGTAAGTTATAGGAAAGGATGGTTGATGAAAAGGAAACGCCCCTTCCCGCCACCCTCGCAAGGCCTCACGCTTGCGTGACGCCGGACCCTGGCAAGCCAGACGGATGAGCTCGCGTAAAAATTTGAATTGCCGTCGATTTTTCCTGCGGGAAACCCGAATCTCATGCCGCGCGCCCGCGGGCCGCGAAAAAACAAGCGGACGATTGTGATGGAAAAGGCACAGCGCGCCGGCTCGGCCGGAGCCGTCGCCGGTCCATCGCCGACCCATCGCCGACAATACCCGGCCTAATCGATTTTAACCGAAAGTCGCGTGCGCGCGATCGATCCGCCCCTTGCAACCCCGTCGCAGATGGGCCAGAGATTTGCGCGATTTTATCGCGCCAGCGCGGAGCCTTGGGGGCCCGCGCGTGACCGGCCTGCCGCCTCCCATGCGGCGGCATCGCCGGCGGCTCACCGAAGCGCATGGGTATTTAGCGGGAAGCACAATGACGACGCGCACGGAAACGGATACATTCGGCCCCATCGAGGTGGAGAACAGCCGCTATTGGGGGGCACAGGCCCAGCGCTCCCTCGGCAACTTCAAGATCGGCTGGGAGAAGCAGCCCCTGTCGGTGGTGCGCGCCCTCGGCATCGTCAAGCAGGCCGCCGCCCGCGCCAACATGGAGCTGAACCGCCTCGACCCGGCCATCGGCAAGGCGATCACGGAAGCGGCCCAGGAAGTCATCGACGGCAAGCTCAACGATCATTTCCCGCTCGTCGTCTGGCAGACGGGCTCGGGCACCCAGTCGAACATGAACGCCAACGAGGTGATCTCGAACCGCGCCATCGAGATGCTGGGCGGCGAGATGGGCTCGAAGAAGCCCGTCCACCCGAACGACCACGTCAACATGAGCCAGTCGTCGAACGACACCTATCCGACGGCCATGCACATCGCCTGCGCCGAGCGCATCGTCCATGACCTTCTGCCGGCGCTCAAGCACCTGCATGCGGCCCTCGAAGCCAAGGTGAAGGCCTTCGACCACATCATCAAGATCGGCCGCACGCACACCCAGGACGCCACCCCGCTGACGCTCGGCCAGGAATTCTCCGGCTATGCCGCCCAGGTCGCCTCCTCGATCAGGCGCATCGAGCTGACCCTGCCGGGCCTTTGCGAACTCGCCCAGGGCGGCACCGCCGTCGGCACGGGCCTCAACGCCCCGGTCGGCTTTGCCGAGAAGGTCGCAGCCCACATCACCGCGATCACCGGCATCGACTTCCAGACCGCGCCGAACAAGTTCGAGGCGCTGGCCGCGCACGATTCGATGGTCTTCTCGCACGGCGCGATCAATGCGGCCGCCGCCGCGCTCTTCAAGATCGCCAACGACATCCGCTTCCTCGGCTCCGGCCCGCGCTCGGGCCTCGGCGAACTGGCGCTGCCGGAAAACGAGCCCGGCTCGTCCATCATGCCCGGCAAGGTCAACCCGACCCAGTGCGAGGCCCTCACCCAGGTCTGCGCCCAGGTCTTCGGCAACCACGCCTCGCTGACCTTCGCCGGCAGCCAGGGCCATTTCGAGCTGAACGTCTTCAACCCGCTGATGGCCTACAATTTCCTGCAGTCCGTCCAGCTCCTCTCCGACGCGGCGATCTCCTTCACCGACAATTGCGTTACCGGCATCGAGGCGCGCGAGGACAACATCAAGGCGGCGCTCGACCGCTCGCTGATGCTCGTCACCGCGCTTGCGCCCAAGATCGGCTACGACAACGCCGCCAAGATCGCCAAGACCGCCCACAAGAACGGCACGACGCTGCGCGAGGAGGCCGTCGGCGGCGGCTACGTCACCAACGAGGAATTCGACGCGGTTGTACGCCCGGAAAAAATGATCATGCCGGGTTGAGGAAGAATTTTCGAATATTCCCCCTACTGAGGCCGCAGATCGTTGAATCTGCGGCCTTTTTGCTGCCAGCTTTCCGTTGCGGCAGTTACAACCGTTAATCATTCCCAAAGCATTTTAGTCGTATTTTGCAGGTCGGGAGCCAATGACGGAAATCAGGAGCCGCCGACATGAACACGGCCGTTGCGCAAAAGGTCCAGGTGCCGGATATCGCCGCGCAAGTGACCTATGCGATGCGCATAATGGGGGTCTCTCCCATTCCGCGGAACTACGAGCTGTTCTATGAGGCCTATATCGGCTCCAATCCCAAGCTGACGCGGGAACTGGCGGCGCTCGGCAGCAAGGCCTCGCAGGAGGAGCTGGACGAGATCGGCGGGCAATATTTCGGCCACCATCACGGCGCCACCGCCATCGACGGCGCCCATATGCGGATCGCCGGGGAACTGGACGGCCTGCTGCGGCTGCTCAAGCAGGAACAGACCTCGCTCGAAAGCTACAACAAGCTGCTCGACGAGACCTTCGTGCGCATCAACGGCAAGAGCGCCACCAGCGCCGAGATCATCAGGAGCGTCATCGACGTCCTGACGGAAGCGACCGGCGACACCATCAACCAGGGCAAGGAGATGGTCGAGAACGTCGCGCAGAAGTCGATCGAGATGGACAATGTGCGCAAGGAACTCGACGAGTACAAGCGCATCGCCAACACCGATTCGCTGACGCAGCTTTCCAACCGCCGCGCCTTCGACGACAAGCTCTCCGCCATCTACAATTCGACCATGTCGCGCAACGTGACCGCGCTGATCCTCGCCGACATCGACCATTTCAAGAAGATCAACGACACCTATGGCCATCCCGTCGGCGACAAGATCCTCGCCTCCGTCGGCAGCCTGATCCGCGCGAACGTGCGCAAGGACATCCTCGTCGCGCGCACCGGCGGCGAGGAATTCGCGATGATCGTCGAGGGCAACACCGAGGAAGAGGCGATGGGTATCGCCGAGCGCATCCGCATCGCGCTGGAGCACACGCCTTTCAAGAATTCCAGGACCGGCGTCAACTACGGCCCGATCACCATCTCGCTCGGCTTCTGCATGGCCTCCTGGGCGGAAGGCCCGGGCGAACTCTATTCCAAGGCCGACATCGCGCTCTACTGCGCCAAGAACGGCGGGCGCAACCGCACCATGCCCTTCGAGGACGGCATGAAGAAGGACTTCACCAAGAGCTGGCTGATCTACCGCAAATAGGCGGCCCCGTCCCCTTTCGAAAACGGCGCCTTCGGGCGCCGTTCTGCATTTTGCCCTCCCGGCGGAACCGCAGCCGCCATCGCGCGTTGCAGGCGAGGAGGATCACGCCATGCAAACCGGATTTTTCGAACTGACGATGCTGACCGCCCTGATGCTGAGCAGCCTTGTCTGGATACAGCCCTTCTGACACGCCTTGAGGCCTGTTCCCGCAGGAACATCGCCGCGCGCGCCGCTATCCTAGAACGTCCCCATCGAAGAACGAACGCCCGGCATGAAGCCAGCGGCGAAAACAGGGACCAGGACAATGAAGACGCTCGCCATCGCCCTCCTCGCAGGCCTCCTCTCCACCGCCGGCGCCGCCACGGCCGCCGACACCGAGGTCGCCTCGCTCTCCTCCTCCACCCAGAAGACCGGCTGGCTGCAGGTGCTGTCGGGCGGCAAGCCGGCCAAGTCGGAAAAGAAGATCGCCGCCGTCTCCCGCGCGCCGATCGCCCGCGAACTCGTCGCCTTCACCGAGAAGGTCGCCCCCGGCACGATCATCGTCGACAATTCCGAACGCCGCCTCTACCACGTCCTCGGCTCGGGCCTCGCCATGAAATACGCCGTCAGCGTCGGCCGCGAAGGCTTCATCTGGACCGGCTCGGAAAAGGTGACGCGCAAGACCGAATGGCCGACCTGGACGCCGCCGGAAGACATGCGCGCCCGGGAAGCCAAGAAGGGCAAGATCCTGCCGGTCTCGATGAAGGGCGGCCTCGACA
>CAMLOC010000379.1 GCA_946481465.1 uncultured Shinella sp.
GCGGGCCTTCGATTTCGCCTGGCGGGCCTTGGGGCTGGAGGCCATCCACTCCTGTTCGCGGGCCAGCGCCTTCTGACGCGCTTCCTCCTCGCGGCTTTCCTGCTTCATGCGCTTGGCCTTGGCCTGCAGGTAGGCGGAGTAGTTGCCTTCGTAGGGAATGCCGCGGCCGCGGTCGAGCTCGAGGATCCAGCCCGTCACGTTGTCGAGGAAGTAGCGGTCGTGGGTGATCATCATCACGGCGCCCGGATAGTCGCGCAGGTGCTTTTCGAGCCAGGCGATGGTCTCGGCGTCGAGATGGTTCGTCGGTTCGTCGAGCAGCAGCAGGTCCGGCTGCGACAGCAGCAGGCGGCAGAGCGCGATGCGGCGGCGCTCACCGCCGGACAGCGTCGTGACGTCGGCATCCTTCGGCGGGCAGCGCAGGGCTTCCATCGCCATCTCGACCTGCTGCTCCAGGTCCCACAGGTTCTGGCTGTCGATGATGTCCTGGAGTTTCGCGCCCTCGTCGGCCGTCTCGTCGGAATAGTTCATCATCAGTTCGTTGTAGCGGTCGATGATGGCGGTCTTGTCGGCAACGCCCACCATGACGTTCTCGAAGGCGGTCTTGGCCGGGTCGAGCTTCGGCTCCTGCTCCAGGTAGCCGACGGTCGCGCCTTCGGCGAGCCAGGCTTCGCCGGTATATTCCTTGTCCTGGCCGGCGATGATGCGCAGCACCGTCGACTTACCCGCGCCGTTCGGGCCGAGGATGCCGATCTTGGCATCGGGATAGAAGGACAGGTTGACGTTCTCGAGGATTTTCTTGGCGCCGTAGGCCTTGTTGAGCCCCGACATGTGATAGATGAATTGACGTGCCATGCAAACGTGCTCCGGATCGGACGAATTTGCCCGCTATGTAGGCGAATTCTCCGCCCGCGGCAATGTGAGAAAGCCGCTTCGCCCGGAAGGCCGGAAACCCGGCCGTCTCCAGCAAGGCCCGCACCACGCAAAGCCGGCGCAACGCCCTACCCCGCCTGCCCGCCGCCCGTCACGCCTTCCGTGCAGCGGGATTTCGTCGGGGATGCGGCAGCGATCAGCCCCGCCAGCGTCGGCGCGTCGCCGGCAAGGCCGATGGTGAGCCCGGTGACGACCGGCCCGCCGTCCGTCTTGCGGCAGGCAAGGCGCACACGCTCGCCGGCGCCCGCCCCGAAGGCGGCGTCGAAGGCGGCGCGGACTTCGACAAGGGTGATCGCCGCCCCGGCCTTCCGCGTGAAGAGCGTGCGCACCGGCGAGGCGTTGAGCGCGTCGAGCAGGTCGAGCGAGCGGCCGTAATAGGCCTCCGGCGAGGCGGCGATGCAGCTGCCGCTGCGCAGCCATTGCCGCCGGTCCAGGCCGAGGCGTGCGGGGGGGCTACCCCCCCCAACGCGCGGGTTTGTGGGGGGGGCGCGGGCGATATCCGGCAGCTCCGCCCACTTGCCCTTGCGCGCCCGCTGCTTGAGCGCCGCCTCGATGCCGCAATAGCTCCTGCGCGGCTGGAAACGGTCGAGCAGCGAGAACTGCTGCGCGGCCGGCGCGGCCGCGGAAAAATCCGCGCAGCCGCGGCTCTTCGGCCGGGCGGCGCAATAGCCGGCCTGCCAGCCGACGGAGAGGACTTCGCGCCCGCTCCCGTCCGCCAGCACCGACTGGGCGGCGGCGGGCCAGGACCCGGCGAGGAGGACGAGGCAGAGGACAGCGAGGGAAAGGGCGGCTTTGAAAGTCAGTGCGGCATTGGTCGTCATGACCGGCTCCCGAACAAGAACAAAACAAGATCATATACAACCAAAAATCCTGAAATTGCAACCACCAATCGGAAAAATCGCGACATGCGGGAGGAAAAGGAAAAACACACGCCGCATCCCGTTGTCTTTCAAGTGCAAATCGCGTTCACCTTGCCGAAACGGAGGACGGACCGGTGTTTTCGCAGGCTTCCACGCTGCAAAGCCCCAGCGGGGCGACCCTTGCGCTGCGGCACGAGCCCGCCCGGGGCGCCGCCCGCGGCATCCTCCTGATCAGCCACGGCCTTGCCGAGCATAGCGCGCGCTATGCGGATTTTGCCGCGCGCATGGCGTCCGAGGGGTTCCATGTCCATGCCCACGACCATCGCGGCCATGGCCTCACCACCGCGCCGGATGCGCCGCGCGGCCAGTTCGCGCCGAAGGACGGCATTGCGAAAGTGGTGGCGGACATGCGCGCGGTGCGCGACCATGCGGCCGCGCGCCATCCCGGACTGCCGATCGTGCTCTTCGGCCATTCGATGGGCGGGCTCCTGGCGCTCGCCTTCGCCGAGGCGCATCCCGGCGCCATCGATGCCCTCGCCGTCTGGAATTCCAATCTCGCGCCGGGGTTTTCCGGGCGTGTGGCGCAGGCCGTTCTGGCCGCGGAGCGCATGCTGAAGGGGTCGGACGTGCCGAGCGGCGTGCTGCCGCGCCTCACCTTCGGGGCCTGGGGCGGCTCCATCGCGAACCGCCGCACGGATTTCGACTGGCTGTCGCACGATCCCGCGGAGGTGGATGCCTATGTCGCCGATCCCGACTGCGGCTTCGACGTCAACGTCTCGATGTGGATCGACATCTTCGCCGTTACCTTTGCCGGTGCCGCTGGGCAAGGGCTTTCCCGCCTGCCGCGGCGGCTGCCGATCCATCTTGCCGGCGGAGAAGAGGACCCGGCGACGGATTACGGCCGGGCGATCCATGCCTTCGCAAGGCGACTGAAGAAATCGCGGCTTGAGGACGTCACCATAACGGTCTATCGCGGCATGCGTCACGAAACGCTCAAGGAGAGCCGGCATCTGCGCGATCCCGCCGTCGACGCCTTCGCCGGCTGGTGCCGGCGTGTGGCCGGGGAACGGACCCGCGCACCGGAACACGCATGACCACATCCGCCACCATCACGCCGCTGCGCAACGAGGTCGGCCTCGGGCTCTTCCTCATGGTGCTCTCGGTGCTCATCTCGCCGATCATCGACATCTTCGCCAAGCTCGCGGTCACCGCCGTGCCCGCGACGGAGATCACCTTCGTGCGCCTGCTCTTCCAGATGACCGTGCTGGGGCCGATCTGCCTCCTGCGCGGCACGCTCCTCGACGTGACCTGGAAGAAGATGGGCCTGCACGCCGCCCGCGGCCTGCTGATGGCGACCACCATGATCGCCTTCGTCACGCCGCTCGCCGTCATGGAGGTGGCCGACGCCATCGCCATCTTCTTCGTCGAGCCGATCATCCTGACCATCCTCGGCTCGATCGTCCTGAAGGAGACGATCGGCTGGCGGCGCTACACGGCCTGCGGCGTCGGCTTCCTCGGCTCGCTGCTGGTCATCCAGCCGAGCCTGGCGGAAGTCGGCCCCATCGCGTTGCTGCCGGTCGTGGCGGCCTTCTCGCTCGCGCTGTTCTTCCTCCTCACCCGGCTCGTCGCCCAGAAGGAGGACCCCTGGTCCATGCAGTTCTACGCCGGCCTCTGGGGTGCGCTGTTTTCCGGCCTGCTGCTTCTTGCCGGCGGCGGGCTCGGCATCGCCATCCTGACGCCCGTCATGCCCGACATGGCCAACACGCTCTACATCGCCGGCGCCGCTGTCGCCGCCACCATTGCCGGCGTTCTCGGCGTCTATGCCTATCGCTCGGCCCCCGCCTCCACGCTCGCCCCGCTGCAATACCTGGAGATCGTCTCGGCGACGATCCTCGGCTGGTTCGTGTTCGGCCACCTGCCGGATGCCGTGAAATGGCTCGGCATCACCATCATCATCGCCTCCGGCCTCTACGTCATCTGGCGCGAGCGCAAGCTGAACAGGACGGCGACGACACCGCCGGTCTCCACGCCGATCTGACGCCCGCCCGGCGCGGCAGGCATCATGTCAGTCTCAGCCGTCATGATCTCCCCGCGGGCGCCGTCTATCGTGCCCGCCAGCTTTTTGTTATCCAAAGGGAAACGGGCGAAAGCCCGGCGGGGCCGCTTGCCGGCCGCGCGAAGGAGGGAGTGCAGCATGGTAAAGCCGAACCTGCCGCTGTCCGGCATCAGGGTCATCGAGCTGGCGCGGGTTCTCGCCGGCCCCTGGGCCGGGCAGATGCTGGCCGACATGGGCGCCGACGTCATCAAGATCGAGAATCCCGAGGGCGGCGACGACACGCGCGCCTGGGGCCCGCCCTTCGTGACCGGCAAGGACGGCGAGAACCTCTCGGCCGCCTATTACCACTCGACCAACCGCGGCAAGCGCTCGATTACCGTCGACCTCAAGACCGAGGAGGGCCGCGCGACCATCCACCGCCTCATCGCGACGGCCGACGTGGTCATCGAGAACTTCAAGGTCGGCGGCCTCGTCAAATACGGGCTCGACTACCAGAGCCTCGCCAAGACCCATCCGAAGCTCGTCTACTGCTCGATCACCGGCTTCGGCCAGGACGGCCCCTATGCCGCCCGCGCCGGCTACGATTACATCGTGCAGGGCATGTCCGGCTTCATGTCGGTGACCGGCGCGCCGGACGGCGAGCCGATGAAGGCGGGCGTCGCCATCGCCGACATCTTCACCGGCATCTATGCCGTCGCCGCCATCCAGGGCGCGCTCATCCACGTCATGAAGACCGGCCAGGGCCAGCATGTCGACATGGCGCTGCTCGACGTGCAGTCGGCCGTCATGGCAAACCAGAA
>CAMLOC010000380.1 GCA_946481465.1 uncultured Shinella sp.
GTACGATCTCATTCGTGGATCGTGTATTCGCCGAGTTCGCAGAGGTTCTGCGTGTCGGTGGTCGTGTCGAGGTCGGAATCCTCCGCGAACTCGAAACGCATATCGTATTCGCAGACCCTGCGGCCGTCGGCGATGGTGATCTCGATCGTCTCGCCCGGATTGAGAACCTGATCGCCGAAGACATCGTCTTCCCACTTTTCCACGCCGACCGGCGACGAGTAGAAATGGGTGAGCACCGATTTGGTGCCGTTCTTGAGCTGGAAGACGAGGTCTTCTGCGCAGGCCGGGCCTGCAAGCATGACGAGTGCTGCGGCGGCGCTCATGAAATATTTTGATTTATACATATTTGTCATCCGGTTAGCCCACAATCGAGCGTGCAATTCGTAGAGCGCGCGCGAGCGGACGTAAACGGGAATTGCCGCCGCCGCCCTACCCATTTTTGGGCAAATCTCGCGAAGACGTGAATGGGAAGATTCGCCCGCATGCCGGGCTGTGGCAACGTGGTCTTTTCCTTTCGGCCGCACTGTTCCTATATGTGTAGCGCCCGGCGGCGGATTCGCGAGCGCCGGTCCCGTCAGACGGCCGTCCGGCCAGGCTTGCCCGCAGGAGATCACCATGCCGACATTCGACTACGACCTCTTCGTCATCGGCGGAGGCTCCGGCGGCGTGCGCAGCGCGCGCCTTGCCGCCAGCATGGGCAAGAAGGTGGCTATCGCCGAGGAATTCCGCTTCGGCGGCACCTGCGTCATTCGCGGCTGCGTGCCGAAGAAGCTCTATGTCTATGCCTCGCAGTTTCCCGAGCATTTCGAGGACGCCGCCGGCTTCGGCTGGCAGGTCGGCGAGACGCGCTTCGACTGGCAGGCGCTCGTCGCCGCCAAGGAGAAGGAGATCACCCGCCTGGAGGGCCTCTACCGCAAGGGACTGGAGAATTCGGGCGCGAACATTCTGGCGAGCCGCGCCGTGCTCGTCGGCCCGAACACCGTGCGGCTCACCGCCACCGACGAACTTGTGACGGCGGAAAAGATCCTGATCGCCGTCGGCGGCCACCCGACGCCCCATACCGACCTTCCCGGCCACGAGCTCTGCATCAGCTCCAACGAGGCCTTCGACCTGCCGGAAATGCCGAAATCCATCGTCATCTCCGGCGGCGGCTATATCGCCGTCGAATTCGCCAACATCTTCCATGGCCTCGGCGCCGAGACGACGCTGATCTATCGGGGCAAGCAGATCCTCTCGCGCTTCGACCAGGACATGCGCGCCGGCCTGCAGGCGGCGATGATCGCCAAGGGCATCAGGGTGATCTGCGAGGACCTCATCACGAGCGTTGCCGAAGCGGAGGGCGGGCGCCGGTCCGTCACCACCAAGGGCGGCGAGACGCTGACCGTCGACCAGGTGATGCTGGCGCTCGGCCGCGTGCCGAACACCGGCAGCCTCGGCCTGGAAACCGCGGGCGTGGCGACGGACGAGCGGGGGGCGATCGTCGTCGACGCCCATTCCCGCACCAATGTCGCCAGCATTTTCGCGCTCGGCGACGTGACCGACCGCGTGCAGCTCACCCCCGTCGCGATCCATGAGGCGATGTGCTTCATCGAGACGGAGTTCCGCGGCAATCCGGTTTCGCCCGACCACGACCTTATCGCCACCGCGGTGTTCTCCCAGCCGGAGATCGGCACCGTCGGCATGAGCGAGGAGGAGGCGGCGAAGAGGTTCGACGACCTGGAGATCTACCGCGCCGAATTCCGCCCCATGAAGGCGACGCTCTCCGGCCGGCAGGAGAAGACGATCATGAAGCTCGTCGTCAATGCCGCCGACCGCAAGGTGCTGGGCGCCCATATCCTCGGCCACGAGGCCGGCGAGATGGCACAACTCCTCGGCATCTCGCTGAAGGCGGGCGTCACCAAGGACGACTTCGACCGCACCATGGCGGTGCATCCGACGGCGAGCGAGGAACTGGTGACCATGTATCAGCCGAGCTACCGGGTCAGGAACGGGCAGCGGATCTGACGGATGGCTCCTTCTCGCCGGCCAGCCGGCCGGCGAAGAGGCCTTCGTGTTGCTTGAAGAGGCTTGCGAGGCGATCGAGGGTGAGCCGCATTTCCGGCCGGTGGCGGTCGTCGTCGTTGACGGCGAGCCAGAGCGGATGGGCGAGCGCCTCGATCGGTTCGCCCTCGCGCATAAGCGTCGGCATGGCATCGCCGACGAAGGTCGGCAGCACGCCGCGCCCGGCGCCGCTCGCGATCAGCCGGGCGAGCACGGCCGGCGCGTTCGTCCAGGTGTGGATCTGCGGCTCGTGGTTGCGGAAGACCCACTTCTCCGCATCGGAAACGGCGACTTCCGTGCCGATCGAGACCCAGGGCAGGTCCGCTTCGAAGGCGAGGTCGGCGGCGCGATAGACCGCATAGGCGACGGTTACCGATTTGCGCACGGCGACATTGCCGGTCTTCGGCGCGCTGTGGAAGAGGCCGATCATGCCGTGGCGGTAGGTCAGGTCCTCTCTCGCCGGGAAGTGCTTGCAGCAGAGGCGGAAGCTGTCGGTCGGGCCGCGTAGCACCCTACTGTTTTCCGCAACGAAGCCCATCAGCCAGATATCGCCGGTGATGGAAACGATGGGCAGCGCGAAGGCGTCGCCGTGCCAGCGGGTGATGTCGGCGGTCGTGCGACGGATCGTCTGGACATGCTCGAACAAAACCATGCCATCCGGGGCGAGCCGGTAACCCTGCTGGCTGCGGACGAAGAGGGTGCGGCCCATGGCCCGCTCCAGCGCCAGCATGCGCCGGCCGATCGTCGGCGCGCTGACGCCCGTGATCGCCGCGGCGCCGGCAAGCCCGCCCTCCGCCGCGACATGGAAGAAAAGCTGCAGATCGCTCCAGTCGACTTCCGACATGCATCACTCCTGTTGCCCCTTCTTCTAGCGCAAAAGCCGCCTGTCCGCATCGCTCATCCGTGAAACGGGCGTTTCATTTCCGCGTCTACGCCTGCCAGGGTCCGGTCGCTATCTCGAAAAGGACATCGAAACAGGAGGCCGTCATGAGCCCGGAATGGATGATCGCCCTCGACAGGGCGGAGAAGAATATGCGCATGCGCCGGACCGATCTCTTGTCCGATCCGCTGGAAGCGGATGCCTGGAGGGGCATGGAGGCGGTGAGCGCGCTCCTTTCGCGCCTCCTCAACGGTCGTGGCCGGCCGGCGCCGAGGCGCACGCGGCAGGTCCTGCCGGACCGGGTCGCGGGCGCGCGTGCAATCCTGCGTCGTTTATAGGCCAGACCCGTCGCTGCCGGTGCTCTACATCCTGTCCCGGAGCGAAGGCGCAACCGCTGCAAATGCGGCCCTGCCGCTGGAACTGCGGCTATGCAAGACCCATCTAACGGTTTATAAGCCCGCATCTTCAAACGGACGTGGCGTCCCCGGTTATCGCGGGCGCATCAGGACAGGTGAGTATCATGGCAGAGAATTGGACCCCGAGTAGCTGGCGGCACAAGCCCATCCAGCAGGTTCCGGACTATCCCGATCTCGCCGCATTGGCGGCGACCGAAGAGCGCCTCGCAAAGTTTCCGCCGCTCGTCTTCGCCGGCGAAGCCCGGCGCCTGAAGGCCTCGCTGGCGAGCGTGGCGGAGGGCAACGGCTTCCTGCTGCAGGGCGGCGACTGCGCCGAGAGTTTCGCCGAGCACGGCGCGGACACGATCCGCGACTTCTTCCGCGCCTTCCTCCAGATGGCCGTGGTGCTGACCTTCGGCGCCCAGCAGCCTGTCGTGAAGGTCGGCCGCATCGCCGGCCAGTTCGCCAAGCCGCGCTCCTCGGGCATCGAGAAGCAGGGCGACGTGACGCTGCCGTCCTACCGCGGCGACATCATCAACGGCATCGAGTTCACGGAAGAGGCCCGCGTGCCGAGCCCGGAACGCCAGATCATGGCCTACCGCCAGTCCGCCGCGACGCTGAACCTCTTGCGCGCCTTCGCGATGGGCGGCTACGCCAACCTGGAGAACGTGCACCAGTGGATGCTCGGCTTCGTCAAGGACAGCCCGCAGGCCGAGCGCTACCGCAAGCTCGCCGACCGGATTTCCGAGACGATGGATTTCATGAAGGCGATCGGCATCAGCGCGGAAAACCATCCGGGCCTGCGCGAGACCGATTTCTTCACCAGCCATGAGGCGCTGCTGCTCGGCTACGAGCAGGCGCTGACCCGCGTCGATTCGACCTCGGGCGACTGGTACGCCACCTCGGGCCACATGATCTGGATCGGCGACCGCACGCGCCAGGCCGACCATGCGCATATCGAATATTGCCGCGGCATCAAGAACCCGCTCGGCCTCAAGTGCGGCCCGTCGCTGACCGGCGACGGCCTGCTGGAGCTGATCGACCTCTTGAACCCGGGCAACGAGGCCGGCCGCCTGACGCTGATCTGCCGTTTCGGCCACGACAAGGTTGCCGACAACCTGCCCAAGCTCATCCGCGCCGTCGAGCGCGAGGGCAAGAAGGTCGTCTGGTCCTGCGATCCGATGCACGGCAACACGATCACGCTCAACAACTACAAGACCCGTCCGTTCGAGCGGATCCTGTCGGAAGTCGAGAGCTTCTTCCAGATCCACCGCGCGGAAGGCACGCATCCGGGCGGCATCCATATCGAGATGACCGGCAACGACGTGAC
>CAMLOC010000381.1 GCA_946481465.1 uncultured Shinella sp.
GAGGATGACGGAGGAGAGGTTGGCAGACTATATCGATCATCTCAGCGGCAGGCGGAAGCGCCTGCCGCTTTTGCGATCGCGAGGAGGTCCGGGCGATATTCGAAATGCATCGTATCGTAGTGATACCAGCGCCCGCCCCAGACGAAGCCGTGCCGCTCGAAGATCTCGACGATCTCGAGCGGATATTTGTTGGCATATGTCGGCACCCTGCCCGGCTTGCCGCCCGACCAGACCCAGTAGTCCGCGAATTTCGTGTTGAGATCGATGGCGGCGCCGAAACTGTGCACCGACATGTTCTTCGCGCCCGACACCTTTCGCCAGTTGAAGACACCGGCGGAGGGCGCAAGGTAACGCTTCAGCTCCGGCCTGGCCGCAAGCGCATCGCGCACCTTTTCCAGAGCCGCCGCAGCCCCCCGCCGTTTCGTCACGCGCAGCGTCTCGCCGAACCATTTCACCGGGACGAGATCGGCCGAGACCGCCTTCGCCGAGGCGCCGTAGAGCCGCATCATCAGCGCGTCGCTGCGGATGCGGCCGGGGTCGAAATCGACCTCCGGCTTCCTCTCGCAGGCGCCGGGCGGATAGACCTGCCGCAGGCTGTCCTCGACATCGCCGGCGGCCAGCGCCGCCTGATGGTCCTTCGCCCTGCCGTCGTCGATTACGAGCGGCGGCCCGCCGTCCTTGAAGAGGAGCGTATTTCCCTCGACGCCGGCAAGGCTTTCCGGATAGGCGGCGACCAGCAGCTTCAGGCGGGCGGCAAGGTCAGGCTCCGCCGCGCCGGCCGGCGACGCCGCGATGAAAAGCAGCGTTGCGGCGAGGAGGCGCCGGCTAGTCGACCGAGATGTTGATATAGTCGCCTCCCGCGCCGCGCCAGATTTCGACATAGATCTGCACGTCGCCGTCAAGCAGCCGGCGGGCGGCGCTGCGCTCGATGCGGCCGGCGCGGATCATGCGCTCGGCAAGCTCGCGGTTGCGCGCGGAAGCGAAGTAGCCGTCGAGGTCGTCGCCGGGCTGGCGCACGCCGAAGCGGTGCACGTTGGCGCGGTCCTGGCGGATGACCTGCCAGGGCTGCGTCAGCCGCGCATTGCTGGAATTGTAGAGATCGTCCTGGCCGATATAGGCGCCGTAGCTCTCGATCAGCTCATCCGCCCTGGCCGCACCGGCCGAAGCCGCAAGCACAGCGGCAAGAGCCGCCGCCAAAAGTCCTTTTCGCATTCCCTGCTCCACGTTACGGCCGGGGCCTATCCCTGCCGAAGACAAGACGGGCGACGGCGACCGGATATTCGCGCCCCTCACCACATGGACTTGGCGGCCCGGCCCGGCCATTCCCGGTCGTAGGTCGCGCCGTCGAACCCCTTCTTGGCCGAGGCGAGCATCTGCCCGACGGTCGGCAGGCAGGCCGTGTCGCGGAATTTTTCCGGGTTCCACAGGTCGGCGCGCAGCACGGCGCGGGCGCATTGCGAATAGACCTCCTCGATGGTGATGACGACGACGGAGCGCGGGTGTTTCCCGTCCATCACGAAGCGCCCGGTGGTCTCCGCGTCGATGCGCACCACCGCGCGGCCGTTGAGGCGCATGGTCGTGTTGGAGCCGGGGATGAGGAACATCAGCGCGACGCGCGGGTCGCGCACGATGTTGGAGAGCGAATCGATCCGGTTGTTGCCGCGCCAGTCGGGCAGCATCAGGGTGCGGTCGTCCTCGATGTGGATGACGGCGCCGGCATCGCCGCGCGGCGAGCAGTCGAGCCCTTCCGGCCCGACGGTGGCGAGCGCCATGAAGGGCGAGGCCGCGATCATCGCGCGGTATTCCGGCAGCAGGTGGTCCGTCACCTTGACGAGCGATGCCTCGCCCGGCGCCCCGTAAAGCGCGTTCAGTTCCTCGACCGAAGTGACGATGCTCATGCCTGTCTCCCATGCTGTGCGATGCCTGCGGCGCTTCGCACCCTTGCATGACAGGCGCGTGACGAAAACCCCTCCGGGCGGCGTCCTACACCGTGGCGACGTCGTCCGCCCGCGTCGATTTCAGCGACAGGAACTCCCAGAGCGCGACGGCGAACAGCACGGCGGCGGCGGCCATGAAGAGCTGGTAGGGTTCGGCGAAGGGCACGAGCGCCGAGAGCGCGAGCAGCGCCGCGATGCCGGCGAGATGCGACAGCGGCGAGCGGCCGCGGATCGCCGCCTTGAACCAGATATTGCCGGCGAGGAACACGACGGGCCCGCCGATGATCGCGCTCGCCGTCCTGAAATCGACCGGACCGTGCGGGTGGGCGAGCGCGAATTCCTCCGCCACCGCGGACAGGATGATGCCGGCGACGATCGGGATATGCGCAGAGGTGAAGGCCATGCGCGCGATGCGCCCCGGCGTCGCGGAATGTTCGATGAGATGGGCCGCCTCGCCATGGCCGAAGCGGAAGTAGATCCACCACATGGTGGCGGTCGAGAGGAACGCGACGGCGAGCAGGACGACGGTGAAGCCGTCGAGCAGTTCCATGCCGGCGACCGTGCGGCCGGTGACGAGGATCGTTTCGCCGAGGCAGATGATGACGAAGAGCGCACAGCGCTCCGCCATGTGCTCGCCGGAGACCTGCCAGTCGCCGAAGGTCGAGCGGCCGAGGCCCGGCACGGCGAAGCCGAGCGCCGGCGAGGCATATTCGACGCCGAGCGCGATGGCCCAGAGGGCAAGCCGCGCCTCGTGCTCGACAAGCGCCCCCGCCAGCCAGAACACGGCGGAAAACAGCGTCCAGACGGTGATGCGGGTGAAGTTGCGGCTGTTTTCCGGCCAGTCGCGCCGCATCGCGAAGGCAGTGAAGGCCGAGCGGCCGACCTGCATGGCGACATAGGCGAGCGCGAAGAGCAGGCCGCCCGCCCCGAATGCCGTCGGTATCGCGATGGACAGCATCAGGCCGAGGAACATCAGCGCGAAGAGCAGGATGCGCACCGGCGCCTTGTCGGGGTCCAGCCAGTTCGTCGCCCAGGTCGTTTAGATCCAAACCCACCAGACCGCCAGCGTCAGCATCGCCGCCTCGGCAAGCCCGAGCAGCGAATAATGCGCCGCCAGCGAATGGGAGAGCTGGATGATCGTCAGCACGAAGACGAGGTCGAAGAAGAGTTCGGCGAAGGCGACCTTGCCTTCCTGGGCGGTGCCGCGCGCCCTGAGGCAGGCGGAATTGGCGAAGCGGTCTTCGGTCGTCGCCGTCATGGCGGGCGTTCCTTTTGCCGGGATACCGTGGCGCAGGCCGCCGGTCCCGTCCCCGGAGGCATGCGCATTCCATGGAAGATCACAAGCGCCCCGAAGGCAAGGCCGCGGAAGCGCCGTCCGCCCTCAGCTCGCCTGTTCCTGCTCGTGACGCTGGCGCTCCTGCTCGGCCGCCGCACGCTCGCGCCCGGTGCGCGCCGCCACGATGTCGGCCGGCTGGGCATTGCCGCGGATGAGCTGGCGGCCGGCATAGATGCCGCCGACCATCTCCAGGTCCAGCCGCTCGCGGTCGACGAGGCGGAATTCTTCCACCACCTCGGCGGCAAGGTCCTCGTCCTCGCCCAGCGCCTTCAGCGTCTCGCGGCTGAAGACCAGGGCCGATTCGAAGGTCTCGCGGATCTGGAAATCGACGCCGGCATGGATGAGGTCGACGGCGTGGCCGCGGTCGTAGGCGCGCGCCAGGATCGGCACCAGCGGAAACTCCTCGCGCACCACCTCGGCGATCTTCACCGCGGCCTCCCTGTCGTCGAGGCAGATGAGGATCGCCTTGGCGGTCGAGGCGCCGGCCGCATGCAGGATGTCGATGCGCCCGCCGTCGCCGTAATAGACCTTGAAGCCGAAATCGGCGGCATCGCGCACGAATTCCGCATCCTTGTCGATCATCGAGAGGGTGTAGCCGCGGGCGAGCAGCGGCTGGCTGACGATCTGGCCGAAGCGGCCGAAGCCGATCATCAGCACGGTGCCCTCGACATTCTGCGGCAGCGTCAGCCCCTCGGTGGAGGGCTGCTGCTTCGGCACGATGCGGTCATGCAGGATGACCATCAGCGGCGTCAGGATCATCGAGATGATGATCGTCGCCGTCAGGATGGCGTTCTCCTCGCCGTTGAAGATGCCGGCGGAAACGGCGGCGGCATAGAGCACGAAGGCGAACTCGCCGCCCTGCGCCATCAGCACGGCCCGCTCCAGGCTTTCGGCATGGCAGGTGCCCAGCAGCCGGGCGACCGCGTAGATGAGAAGGATCTTGGCGACCATGTAGCCGATGACGCTCGCCACCACGAGCTGCCAGTTGGCCGCGATCACCGCAAGGTCGATCGCCATGCCGACGCCGAGGAAGAAGAGGCCGAGCAGGATGCCGCGGAACGGCTCGATATCGGCCTCGAGCTGGTGGCGGAAGCTCGATTCGGAGAGCAGCACGCCGGCAAGGAAGGCGCCCATGGCCATGGACAGGCCGGAGACCTGCATGGCGAGCGCCGAGCCGAGGACGACGAGCAGCGCCGCCGCCGTCATCACCTCGCGCGCTCCGGAGGCCGCCAGCACCCGGAAGAGCGGATTGAGCAGGTAGCGGCCCGCCAGCACCAGCGCGACGATGGCGCCTATGGCGATGCCGATGGAAAGCCAGCGGTCGGAAGCGTCCGTCGCCGCCGCTCCCGTGCCGAGCAACGCGACGATGG
>CAMLOC010000382.1 GCA_946481465.1 uncultured Shinella sp.
GGATGTCCATGAACATGCCGGAATTGCGCGAGGAATAGACGCGGCCGGCGACCGTCACGACGTCGCCGCTCTCGGTGTCGAGTTCCAGCCCCTCATATTTCGCCGCAAGCTCGGCATTCGTCATCGTCCGATGGAAATGTGCCGGATAGACGTCGCCGATCGTCCGGCGCAACTGGTCGAGCTTCTGGCGGCGGACTTCCGTCGGGTCGGAGGAAAGGGCGGTTTCTGTCTTCTCGTTCATTTTTCTTGGTTCCTTACTTTCCACTGCCGGCCATCGAGGCGACCACCTGCGCGGCCATTTTCAGGCGCTGGCGCACGACGGAGCGGCCGAGGATGGCCATCGAATCGAACAGCGGCAGCGAGCGCGACGAGCCGGAGACGGCGACGAAGAGCGGGGCGACGACGACCTTCAGCTTCTTGCCGAGCCGGTCGGCGCTTGCGCGCAGTTCCGCCTCGATGCTCTCGACGGTCCATTCCGGCATCTTCTCGAGGTCGGGCTGAACCTGGTTGAGGACTTCGAGGATTTCCTCCGGCGTCGACTTCACTTTCGCAAAGGCCTCCGGCGTCAGGCCGAGATCCGACTTCAGGAGGAAGCCGGCGAGATCGGGCAGTTCGCCGAGCTTGGAAATGCGCGACTGCGAGAGCTTCAGGCCCTGGCGGACGCGGTCGTTCTCCATCGCCCAGGACAGCACGCGCTGGACGAATTCCTCTTCCGAAAGCTGCTCGCGCAGCCAGCGGCCGTTCAGCCAGTCGAGCTTCTGGATATCGAAGATTGCGCCGGCCTTGGAGAGGTTCTCCGGGTCGAATTTCTCCGCGAGCTGATCCATGGTCAGCAGCTCTTCGCCTTCGGCGATCTGGATGAAGAACAGGCCGAGGAAGTTCATCAGCGCTTCCGGCAGGTAGCCGAGCGCCGAATAATAGGAGATCGAGGTCGGGTTCTTGCGTTTCGACAGCTTCGACTTGTCGTGGTTGCGCATCAGCGACAGGTGCATGAAGACCGGCGGCTCGAGGCCGAGATACTGGTAGATCAGGATGTGCTTCGGCACCGAGGCGAGCCATTCCTCGCCGCGCGCGACATGGGTGATCTTCATCAGGTGGTCGTCGACGACATTCGCCATGTGGTAGGTCGGCATGCCGTCCGCCTTGAGCAGGACCTGCATGTCGACGGCATCCCACGGGATTTCGACCGGGCCGTAGACGCCGTCGACGAATTTGCAGGAGCCCTCGGTGGGGATCTTCATGCGCACGACATGCGGCTCGCCGGCATCGACGCGGCGCGTTACTTCTTCCGCAGAAAGATGCAGACACAGGCCGTCATATTTCGGCGGCTTGCCGCTGGCGCGCTGCGCCTCGCGCATCTCCGCCAGCCGCTCGGGCGTGCAGAAACACTTGAAGCCGTGGCCGTTCGCGACGATCCTGTCGACGAAGGGACGGTAGATGTCCTTGCGGTCGGACTGGCGATAGGGGCCGTAGGGGCCGCCGATATCCGGGCCTTCCGACCATTCCAGGCCGCACCATTTCAGCGCGTCCAGCACCTTCTGCTCGAATTCCGGCGTGGAGCGCGTTGCGTCCGTATCCTCGATGCGCAGGATGAAGGTGCCGTTGTTCTTCTTGGCGAAGAGATAGTTGAACAGCGCGATATAGGCGGTGCCGACATGCGGCTCGCCGGTCGGCGAGGGGGCGATGCGGACGCGAACGCCGGAGGCGGTTGCGGAAGTGCTCATGGTTTGGCCCGTCTTGACATGGTTTTACGCCCCCGGCCGGCAGTCCCGGCGTCGAAGGCGTCACTTTAGGGAGGGAGAGCCCGGTTTTGCGCCGGATATGCGGCGGGAAAGGGCTTTCCGTTGGGCTGGGTGAGACCATATTCAGCCCGGCGCGTCAAGAAAAAGTCAGCCGCGCCTACTGCACCGGCCAGACGTAGAGCAGGGCCGGCACGCTGACCAGCACGATGAGGAAGGACAGGGGCAGGCCGACGCGCGGATAATCGGCGAACTTGTAGCCGCCGGGGCCCATGACCAGCGTGTTGCACTGGTGTCCGACGGGGGTGAGGAAATCGCAGCCCGCGCCGATCGCCACCGCCATCAGGAAGGCCTCCGGCCGGTAGCCGAGAGCGCCGGCGAAGCTCGCCGCGATCGGCGCCATCACCAGCACCGTCGCGGCATTGTTGAGGAAGGGCGTGATGGCCATGGCGGTCAGGAGGATGAGGGCGAGTGCGCCGAAGGGCGGCAGGTGCACGGCGACGTCGCCCAGCCAGCCGGCGATGAGCTCGCTGGCGCCCGTCGTGCGCAGGCTGTCGGAGACGGGAATGAGACAGGCGAGCATGATGAGGATCGGCCCGTCGAGCGCCGTATAGGCCTCGCGCAGCGGCACGGCGCGGAAGAGCACCATGGCGACCGCGGCGGCGAAGAAGGCGGTGGCGACCGGCACGAAGCCGAGGGTGGTGGAGGCCATCGCGGCGATGAGGATCAGGACGGGGATGATCGCCCGGCGGGGCGCGCCGAGCAGGATCTCGCGCTGGGCGAGGGGCAGCAGGCCGAGTTCCGGCAGGAGCGTCGGCAGCGTGCGGTTGTTGCCCTGCAGCACGATCATGTCGCCGGGGCGAAGCCGCACTTCGGAGAGTTTTTCCCGCAGCCGCTCGCCCTGCCGACTGACGGCGAGCAGGTTGATGCCGTAGGAATGAAACAGCGCGATGCTGCGCGCGGAAATGTCGATGAGCCGAGAATCGTTGCCGACGACGGCCTCGATGGCGCTGATTTCGCCCGCTTCGCCCCGCCCCGCGCGGATCGGCTTGCCGGACAGCGTGAGGCCGGCGGCGGAAACGACCTTGTCGAGCGCGCTCGCCTTGCCCTCCATCAGGATCGTGTCGCCTGCGGCCAGGCGCACGTCGGGCAGCGGGGAGAGATGGACATGGCCGCGGATGATGGCGGTGGAGATCACCTCGCCGTCGCCATGCTTCAAGACGTCGTTCAGCGACTTTCCGACCGAGGGCGAGCCCTCGTCCACCGTGGCGTCGGAGGAATAGGCGGCGGCCTCCAGCGATTCCTCGATGCTGGCATTGCTGTTGGTGCGCTCGGGCACGATGCGGTTGAAGAACAGCATGAACAGGATGCCGCAGACGGCGAGCAGCGCGCCGACCGGCGTGAAGTCGAACATGGTGAAGCTCTCGCCGGTGATCTCCTGGCGCAGCCGCGAGACGACGATGTTCGGCGAGGTGCCGATCTGCGTCATCAGGCCGCCGAGCAGCGCGGCGAAGGCCATGGGCATCAGGAATTTCGAGGCGGGCGTGCCGGATTTCCTGGCGAACTGGAAGGCGAGCGGCATCATGATGGCGAGCGCGCCGATGTTCTTGATGAAGGCGGACAGCACCGCCACCGAGACGAGCAGCAAGGCGAGTTGCGCGCGCCCGGAGGTGAGGTTCGGGAAGAAGCGCTTGACCACGAGGTTGACGATGCCGGAGCGGGCGACGGCCGCGCTCACCATCAGCGCGCTGCCGACGATGATGACGATGTCGTCGCTGAAGCCGGAAAAGGCTTTGTCGAAGGGCACGATGCCGAGCGCGAGCGCCAGGAGCAGCGAGCAACCGGCAACGAGGTCGTAGCGAAGCCGTCCCCAGATGAACGCCGCCATCATCAGGGCGATGACGACGAAGGCGAAGGTCTGCTCAAGGGTCATATTCTGGTCCGTGCGGCGGGACGATGCTCGGCGGGAATTGCGTGCGGGTCGACCGGTTCCCGCGGGCCCGCGCAAACCGGTTCCAAACTTTCGCGGAACAATCCATCCGCCGCAAGGTTTGCCAAGAGAAGGCGGGCCGTGTCAACCGGACGCGACGGAGATGGAGAACACGGGCGTTTTTCCGGTTTCTTCCCGTGGCCAACGAAACGGCAGTCGAGCTCCCCACCCGTCCGGCCCGTCTTCAGCAAGCCGCAAAAGCGAAACCGGCGGGATGATGATCCCGCCGGTCGCCTTTCAGTGTCCGCCCGAACCCTTGGCTTTCTGCCGCGCGTTGCGCGAGAACATGTTCAGCACCTCCACAAGGGCCGAGAAGGCCATGGCGGCATAGATGTAGCCCTTGGGCACATGCAGTCCCATGCCCTCAGCGATCAGCGTGGTGCCGATCATCAGCAGGAATGCCAGCGCCAGCATGACGATCGTCGGGTTCTTCTCGATGAAGTTGGCGAGCGGGGTCGCTGCCAGCAGCATGACCGTGACCGCGACGAGGACGGCGATCACCATGATCGGCAGGTGCGGCGTCATGCCGACGGCGGTGATGATGCTGTCGACGGAGAAGACGAGGTCGAGCAGCAGGATCTGGCCGATCGCTGCGGCGAAGGTCGTGGTCGCGGTGCCGATGAAGTCCTCGTGCTTGTCGACTGGATCGACATTGTGGTGGATTTCCTTCGTCGCCTTCCACACCAGGAACAGGCCGCCGGCGATGAGGATCATGTCCTTCCAGGAGAAGCCGTGGCCGAACGCCTCGAAGACAGGCGTCGTCAGCTGCACGATCCAGGCGATGGTGCCGAGCAGGCCGAGCCGCATCACGAGCGCGAGGCCGATGCCGATCTTGCGCGCCTTTTCACGGTGTTCGGGCGGGAGCTTGTTGGTGAGAATGGAAATGAAGATGAGGT
>CAMLOC010000383.1 GCA_946481465.1 uncultured Shinella sp.
TGCGACCACACGATGCGCAACTACCAGACAGCCTTCTGGGACGCGACCCTGTCCGACAACGAGCCCTTCGAGAAATGGAGCGAGGAGGGCGGCTCGACCGACATGGCGACCCGCGCCAACCGGCAGTGGAAGAAGACGCTTGCCGAATACGAGGCGCCCCCGCTGGATGCCGCGATCGACGAGGCGCTCTGCGACTACATGGACCGCAAGAAGGCCGCCATGGCCGATGCGTGGTATTGAGGCGTTCCTACAAGGCAAAGAAAACCCGGTGGCGCAGGGATGGGCCACCGGGCTGGAGATCAGAGGGAACCTGCCGGATTATTCGACCGGCTGGGTGGTGGCCGGAGCCGTGCCCGTATCGGTCGTCGACGAGGTCGTCGAGGTGTCGACCGGGGTGTTGGCCTGGCGTTCGGCGACCTGCTGGGCCGTCGTCTTGAATTCCGGCGCGGCCTGCAGGCTTTCGGCGGTTTCGCTCGTCGTCAGCTTGACGTCGTCGGAATCCGGAACCTGCGTGATCGAGATCTTCTCGAACGGCACGGCGACCCATTTCTCGCCGATGCCGAGGAAGCCACCGACACCGACGACAGCTGCGGTGATGCCGCCATCCTTCTCCATGATCAGGTCGGAGATCTTGCCGATGCTTTCATCCGCGCTGTTGTAGACGGCCTGGCCGAGATAGGTGTTGGCGCTGATCTGTTCCGGCGACTGGGCCGTCAGATAGTCACCGCCGGCGGCCGGAGCCTGGGCCGTGTCCTCGGTCGGGGTCGTTGCCGGGGTCTGAGCCGTGTCTTCGGTCGCCTCGCCGGTTGCCGGCGTCTGGGCCGTATCCTCGGTTGCAGGCGTCGTCGGATTGGCGGCGGTGTCGTCGGGCGTGGTGCCCGTGGCGTCATCGCCGGTCATGCCCGGCTGCTGCTCCAGGGTCTGGGTCTCGCCGGCAGCAGGCTGGTTGGTGTCCTGCGCATAGGCTGCCGGGGCGATGGCCGCGCCGAGGAAAAGAGCACCAGCGGCAACGGAAGTGAGAAATTTATTGGTCATCGTGAACCTGCCTTTCGTCTCGTTGGCATCAAGGTACGGCAGGCTTGAAAGGGCCGTCCGCACCGTCTGATGGACAAGGAACGACGACCCCCGGCTTTGGTTCCGATGAAAATTGCCTTCTTTTTGATTGCGGCCATGCATTTTTGACGCAGGGAGCGGATGCAGGGGCGCAGCCCGCTCCCGGCCGGGCCTCACGTCAGAGTGCGAATGCCGGCTCGAAACGCCCCTTCACCGAAACGCCGAGCTCGAAGGTCTGGCCGGCATGCGGATCGGCAAGGCGTGCGGCCGCATCCATGCCCTGCCAGGCGGACGTCACCAGGAGCCGGTCGGCCTTCTCGCCGATGAAGGCGGGGCAGCTCGCCTGCGACGCCGGCACCAGATGGCGGGCGATCCTCGTGCCGTCTGGCTTGTAGACGTCGACGGCATTGGCGCCCCAGCGCGCATTCCAGATCAGCCCTTCCGCATCGCAGAGCGCGCCGTCGATGCCGCCGGGCGTACCCGTCTCGTCGCTGAGTATTTCGGGCGTGCCGGTGGGCAGGCCGGTCTTCGGGTCGAGGGCGACGCGCATCAGGTGGTTGACGTCCGTATCGGTGAAATAGCCGATGCTGCCGTCCGGCGAGAAGCAGATGGCGTTGGGGATGGTGATGTCGGAGAACAGCTTCGTCACCGTGGTGCCGGCAATATGGTAGATCGCGCCGGAATGCTTCTCGGCGCTGCGGCCCATCGTGCTTGCCCAGAGCGCGCCGGACGGATGCACCCGTCCGTCGTTGGAGCGGTTCTGCGCCTTGTCCTCCAGCGTCACGAAGGGGGTGAGCTTTCCATCGGCGACGGCGCGCAGGAAAAGCCCCTGGTCGGACACGATGAGCTGGCGCTCGGCATCGACGACGGCGAGCACGCTGCCGAGGAAGGGCAGGGCATGGGTCGCCTTCGTCATGGTCGCAAGATGCAGTTCATGCAGGATGCGGCCCTTGATGTCGAACCAGTAGGCCTTGCCTGTCGCCGGGTCGTAGGTCGGGCCTTCGCCGAGTTCGGAGGTCACCGCGCACAGGGTGCGGCCGGTGAAGGCGTGGGTCTCGCTCATTTTCCGCCTCCGTAGACCGCGTCATAGGCTTCGATCGTCGCGCGGGCGCGGGCGCGCACCTCGTCGGCGCCCATGCCGGCCTTGTAGAGGCTGGAGCCGAGGCCGAAGCTGCGGATGCCGATGGCGGCATAGTCGGCGAAGTTCTTCTCCGAGACGCCGCCGACGGCGGCAATCTCCAGTTCGGCCGGCAGCACGGCGCGGATCGCCTGGATGCCGGCCGGGCCGAGCACGCTGGCGGGGAAGAATTTCAGCCCCGTCGCCCCGGCGCGGGCGGCGGCGAGCGCTTCCGTCGGCGTGAAGACGCCGGGCATCGTCACCATGCCCTTCCCGGCGGCGGTGGAGATGACGTCGGGCTCGACATTCGGGCTGACCATCAGCCGCCCGCCGACATCAGCCAGCCGCGCGACATCCGAGACGGTGAGCACGGTGCCGGCGCCGATCAGGCAGCCCTCCGGCGCCATCTTCACGGCGGTGGCGATGGAGGTGAAGGGATCCGGCGAGTTCAGCGGGATCTCGATGGCGGTGAAGCCGGTCTCGATCAGCGCGCCGACGACGGCCTCCGTCTCGCTCGGCTTGAGGCCGCGCAGGATGGCGATCAGCGGGTGTTTCATCGGGGGGAAGGGGATGCGGGTCATCGGTTCAGCTTTCTCGGGGGCGGGCGGATTTGGTTGAGGTAAATTCAGAGGGACCAGAGCGCCTTGGCGCCCGCGGCAAGGCCGTTGCGCACGGCGGCGTCGGCATCGATGACGACGGGCGAGAGGCCGGCGGCGGCAAGAGCGTCCTTGTAGAGCGCGCCCAGCCCGCCGGACACGACGAGCGTGACGGGTGTGCCCTCGGCGACGAGGGAGAGGGCGCCGGCGATCTCCAGGCCGATCAGCGTGCCGGAAAGGCGCGCCTTGGCGTCCACGGGCGAAAGCCCGGCGATCAGCGAGCCGGCGCGCACGGAGAACATCTGGCTGGTGGCGAGCGCCGGATTGGCCACCATGCGCGCCACCGCGGCGCGGAAGGCGTCATTGTCGCCGGCGATCGCCCCGGCATCGGCAAGCGCGTGGCTGAGGATCGTGTGCGTGGCGATCGCCTCGAACAGCTCGCCGGTCATGAAGGTGGAGAAACCCGTGACCCTGCCGCCGGAAAGGCGCACCCACTTGCTGTGCGTGCCGGGCATGCAGACGAGATGGTCGCCGTCGCCGAGTTCCGCGGCCGCGCCGAGAAGCTGGGTCTCCTCGCCGCGCATCACGTCGGGCGCGGCGGCGTCGCGCTGGGCAAGGCCGGGCAGGATGCGGATATCGGCCGGAAGGCCGGGAACGCGCACGGCGGCGGCGGGAATGTCGGCAAGCGCGGCGGGCGTGTCGAGATAGCCGGCCTCGACCCAGCCCTGTTTGGCGCCGGCCATGCCGCAGACGAGCACCGGCAGGCCAGCGGGCGCCGAGACGGCGGCAAGGTGGCTTTGCAGCACCTCGGCAAAGCCGGTGCGCGCGGCGGTCGTCATGCCTTCGCCGCTGCGGCGCTCGGCGAGCACGCCGCCGTCCGTGCCGATCAGCCAGAGGCGGAAGCTGGAAGTTCCCCAGTCGACCGCGACATAGGCGGGGGCGGATACGGGTGCGGTCATCAGAGCATGCCTCCATCGACGATGAGCGTTTGTGCGGTAATGGCGGCGGAGGCGTCCGACGCCAGGAAAAGACAGGGGCCGACCATGTCGCCGGCGACGAGCGAGCGCTTCAGGCACTGGCGGGCAATGCCGCCGGCCACCGCCGCCTCGTCGATCCACAGGCGCTTCTGCCGCTCGGTCAGCACCATGCCGGGCAGGATGGCGTTGACGCGGATATTGTCCGGCCCGAGCCGGCCGGCAAGCGACTTGGTGAGGCCGACAATGCCGGCCTTGGCCGTCGCATAGCCGGGAAACTCGCCCATGTTGAGAAGATAGGCGATGGAGGAGAAGTTGACGATCGCCCCGCCGCCGGCCGCGCGCATGTGCGGCACGACCGCCTGGGCGGCGAAGAAATGGTGGCGCAGGTTCACCGCCTGGTTCTCGTCCCAGGCGTCGGGCTCCACGGTCTCCAGCGCATGCCGGTCGTCGCGCGCGGCATTGTTGACGAGCACGCCGAGGCCGCCGAGCGCGCCCGCGGCCTCCTCGACCGCCCCGCGCAGCGCGGCAATGTCGCGCAGGTCCGCCCTTATATAAAGAGGCGTGTGCTCGACCGTGCCTTCAAGCTCGCGGACGAGATCGCGGCTTTCCGCCTCGGCGATGTCGAGGAAGGCGACGCGCGCCCCGGCCGCGGCAAAGCCGCCCACCAGCGCCGCGCCGATGCCCGAGCCGCCGCCGGTGACGAGAACGCCCTGTCCTGCAAGGTCCAGATAACGGCCGGCCATCGCGCTTCTCCCAGAATGTTCCAATATATGGAACAGAGTTTGATTATTCGGAATTATTCCGCTAGGATGCGAGGCCTGTCAAGCGAAAGGAGCGGCCGTGACGATGCGGGAGCGGGACGGGGAAGAGAGTGGCACC
>CAMLOC010000384.1 GCA_946481465.1 uncultured Shinella sp.
ACGGCGCCCTCCGCGGCAGATCGATTACCTTGCGGGTAATGCCGGCGCCTATCTTTTTCCAAAGGCCAGGGCAAAGGAAAGCCGCCCGCGGCAGGGCGGGGCGGCTGATGATCCTTCGGGCCGGCAGCTGGCCTCAGCCGCGGCGGCGGCCGCGTTCGCGGGCGGGCGCGGCGGCGCTTTCGTCGGCGGTCTTGTTGCGCAGCGGGCCGATCGTCTCGATGATGGTTTCCAGCGTCGGGCGTTCGCGCGGCTCGTGCGCGTCCAGAGCTGCGCGCATGGCGGCGAGGTGTTCGCAGGACGTGCCGCAGCAGCCGCCGATGATGCGTGCGCCGGCATCGCGTGCAAGGCGCGCATAGTCGGCCATCAGCGGCGGCGTGCCGGAATAGTAGATCTCCGCGCCGCGATATTCCGGGATGCCGCAATTGCCCTTGACGACGACGGTCGCGGACGGATCGGCGCCGGTCATGTCGAGCAGCGAGGAGAGGATGTCGGAGGCACCGACGCCGCAATTGGCGCCGACGGCGAGGGGACCTGCGCCGATATCGCCGGCAACGCCGTGGATGTCCTTCGGATGCAGGCCCATCATGGTCTTGCCGGCCGTGTCGAACGAGCCGGTATAGACGAAGGGCATGCCGACCTTCGTGGCGGCTTCGGCCGCGGCGCGGATTTCCTCCGGCGAGGACATGGTCTCGATCCAGGCGACGTCCGCGCCGCCGGCCTTCAGGCCCTCGATCTGTTCGGCGAAGGCGGAAACGGCATCGTCATAGGTCATCGCGCCGAGCGGCACGAGCAGTTCGCCGGTCGGGCCGACGGAGCCGGCGACGATCACCGTGCGCTCCGCCTTGTCGGCGACGGCGCGGGCGATCTCGGCGGCTTTCTTGTTGAGGTCGAAGACGCGGTCCTGCGCATGGTGCAGCTTCAGCCGGTGGCGCGTGCCGCCGAAGGTGTTGGTCAGGATGATATCGGCGCCGGCATCGACGAAGTCCTGGTGCAGCTTCGTGATGTTCTCGGGCTTGGCCTCGTTCCACAGTTCCGGCGCTTCCCCGGCTTCGAGGCCCATGGCGAAGAGCGACGTCCCGGTCGCGCCGTCGGCGAGCAGGAAGGGCTTTTCGGCAAGAAGCTGGGCAAGCGGGTTCGTGGCGGTCATGGGTAGATCCTTCTGTTTGATGCAACATATAAAGATTTCTTTATGTGATTGCAACGATGGATTGGCGGCTCGTTCGAGGAAGACAGCTGAGGAAGGCTGCAAACCTCTGTTCCGTCATGGTCGGGCTTGACCCGACCATCCACAGCCGCGGGTGCCGCGTGGACCCTCGGGTCAGGCCCGAGGGTGACGGAGGAGAGGGGGATACGCGGAGAGAGAAGAAAGGGAGGAAAGGGAAGCGGCCCATTTCCAAACGGGGAGAGGGCGCCCTGGGGCGCCCTCTCTGTTCGTCTGCCGGGCGGGTTCAGGCCGCCTTCGCCTCGTGGCTCGTCGGCGTCACCATCGAGGAGATGATGGCGCCGAGGCTGACGGCGCCGATCGGCCGGCCGGCCTCGTCGACGACATGGGCGAGCGTCTGGTTGGCCGACGTCATGGCGCGGGCGGCCATTTCGAGCACGGTGCCCTTGGCGATCGGCATGCCCTCGGGATTGCCCGAGAGCGGCGCCATGATCGTCTCGATATTGACCACGCGGCCGCGGTTCACCTCCTTGACGAAGGCGGTGATGTATTCGTCCGCCGGGTTCAGCACGATCTCCTGGCCGGTGCCCTGCTGCACGACCATGCCGTCGCGCAGGATGGCGATCTTGTCGCCGAGGCGCAGCGCCTCGTCGAGGTCGTGGGTGATGAAGACGACGGTCTTCTTCAGCTCCTTCTGCAGGTCGAGCAGCACGGTCTGCATGTCGACGCGGATCAAGGGGTCGAGCGCCGAATAGGCTTCGTCCATCAGCAGGATGTCGGCATCGTTGGTCAGCGCCCGGGCAAGGCCCACGCGCTGCTGCATGCCGCCGGAGAGCTGGTTGGGATAGTGGTTCTCGAAACCGGCAAGGCCGACGCGGTCGATCCACTGTTTTGCGCGCTTCTCCCGTTCGGCGGCGGCGACACCCTGGATCTCCAGGCCGTAGACCGTGTTTTCCAAGACCGTGCGGTGCGGCAGCAGCGCGAATTTCTGGAACACCATCGCGGTCTTGTGGCGGCGGAACTCGCGCAGGTCGTTCTCGTTCATCCGACACACGTCGACGCCGTCGTAGAGCACCTCGCCGGCGGTCGGGTCGATCAGCCGGTTGATGTGGCGGATCAGCGTCGACTTGCCGGAGCCCGACAGGCCCATCACCACCATGATGCCGCCGGCGGGCATGGAGATGTTGATGTCGCGCAGGCCGAGCACATGGCCGTATTTCTGGTTCAGTTCGGCCTTGCCGAGGCCGTCGCGGACCGCGTCGACATAGTCACCGCCCCGCGGGCCAAAAATCTTGTAGAGATTGCGGACCTCGATTGCATGACTAACCATGAATTACCTCCGAATGCTTCTGCAGCCGCTTGCCGTAGGCCTGGCTTGTACGGTCAAAGATGATGGCGATGGCCACGAGCGCGAACCCGTTGAGGAACCCGACCGTGAAGAACTGGTTGTTGATGGCCTGGAGCACGTTCTTGCCGAGCCCGCCGACCCCGACCATCGAGGCGACGACGACCATGGCGAGCGACATCATGATGGTCTGGTTGATGCCGGCCATGATGGTGGGCAGGGCGAGCGGCATCTGCACGTTCCTCAGCTTCTGCCAGCCGGAGGAGCCGAAGGCGTCCGCCGCCTCCAGGACCTCCTTGTCGACCAGCCTTATGCCGAGATTGGTGAGGCGGATCATCGGCGGCACGGCATAGATGACGACGGCGATGAGGCCGGGCACCTTGCCGATGCCGAAGATCATGACGACGGGGATGAGGTAGACGAAGCTCGGCATCGTCTGCATGACGTCGAGGATCGGGTTGACGAAGGCCTGCACCCGGTCGGAGCGGGCCATGAGGATGCCGATCGGGATGCCGACGATGACGGCGATCAGCGTACAGACCGTCACCATGGCGAGCGTCACCATCGTGTCGTTCCACAGGCCGAGAAGACCGATGGCGCACATGGAGACGGCGGTGCCGATGGTAATCCTGATGTTGCGGCTGCCGAAATAGACGATGGCCAGCATTGCGATCAGGATGATCGGCCAGGGCGAACTGACGAACAGCCGCTCCAGGTAGTTCAGGAACGATTGCAACGGCTGAACCGTTGCATCGATGATATTGACGTAACTCCTGACGAGGCCCTTGAAGCCGTCGTCGATGATTTTTCTAGCTCCGCGGATGCTGGCATCACTGAAGGCCGGAAACTTGCAAAGAAAGCCTGGCAAAAGTTCGCATAGGCCTGCCATCCTCTTCCCCTCTTCTACCGGAAGTTATTGTCCCGCGCCGCAATAAAACATTGATGCAATTGCGAACGGAACGGCGCACACAGGGATATTCTTGTTGTCGGTTCCCGGCTTGCAGGTTCGTCATGACACGAACTGCAGCATGATATTGTGCTGTTTGCGACCTCTGCAGTTTCTTGGCGGGCGTCCGGCGGAAAAGCCGGCCCTTCGTTCAGGTCGCGGGAAAGCCGGCAGCCGGGCGGGGCTGCCGGCAAGCTGCCGTCAGAGCGCGGCCTTCACCTTTTCCGCGACCTCGGGGGCGACCCACTTGGTCCACATGTCGGGATAGGTTTCGAGGAAATGCCGGGCGGCGTCCTCGTTGGTGCCCTGGTTCTCGCCCATCCAGGCGAGCACCTTGCCGACCGTGCCGTTGTCCCATTGGCGCGTCTTCATGTAGTCCATGGCGACGCCGGCCTTTTCCGAGAAGGCCTTGGTCACGACGGTGAAGACGTCGGAGGTCGGGTAGGAATTGACCTTCGGGCTGGCGCAGTCCGGCACGGCGGTGCAGGCGTCCCATTCGGCCTTGTCGTGGTCGACGCCGAAGGAGAGCTTCGTCATCTCGTACTTGCCGAGAATGGCGGTCGGTGCCCAGTAGTAGCCGAGCCAGCCGCTCTTCTTCTCGAAGGCATTGGCGATGGAGCCGTCGAGGCCCGCGGCCGAGCCCGTGTCGACGAGCGTGAAGCCGTCCTTGTCCGCATCGAGCGCGCGGTAGAGGTTGTCCGTCGAGACCTGGCAGTTCCAGCCCGAGGGGCAATTGTGCACGGCGCCCTTGGAGGCGTCTTCCGGCGCGGGGAAGAGTTCGGGATGCTTCAGCGCGTCCTGCACGGTCTTGATGTCGGGATGCGCATCGGCGAGGAATTTCGGGATCCACCAGCCTTCGACGCCGCCTTCCGAAAGGAGCGGCGCAAGCTGGATCAGGCGGCCTTCGGCGATTGCCGCGTCGAGCGGCGTGCGCACGGCGTTGACCCACATTTCGGGCGCGACGTCCGGCTCGCCCTTCTCGTTCATGGAGGTGAAGGTCGGCATCGTGTCGCCGGTCACCAGCGTGACCGTGCAGCCATAGCCGTTTTCGAGGATGAGCTTGTCGACATGCGCGGCCACGCCCGCCGAGGCCCAGTTCATTTCGGCGATCGAGACCTCGCCGCACTCTGCCGCCTGGGCAGAACCGGCAAAGCCATAGAGGCCGGCGG
>CAMLOC010000385.1 GCA_946481465.1 uncultured Shinella sp.
CTTCCCGCCGGCGACGCCGGCAAGACACTGCGCATCGCCGATCTCGTCACCACGATAGACGACCGCAACGGCATGAAGGTGCTCACCGTCTATGGCCGTCTCACGAATGGCGGCGACGCCGTTGCGGCCGTCCCCCCGATCGACATCGCCTTCGAGGGCACAAGCAAGCCGCTCCGCCACCGTCTCTTCCTCGAAACCGCCTCCCTTGCACCGGGCGCCGACACGACCTTCGCGTTGCGCATTCCGCACAGCGGCGGAAAAGTGCCGAAAGTCTCCGTTTCGCTCGCCGCCGAGGATGCGCCCGCCCGCTGACTGTGCTAATCGGCTCCTTTGTTCCAAACGCCCAGGGAGCCGCCTCGCGATGCAGATTGTCCGCGGAAAGAAGATCGAAACGCTCTACGACGCGGCGACGATCGCCAGGCGCAACGAGGAACTGGCGGCCGATATCGCCAGCGGGCCGACGAAGGACCTCCTCGTCATCGCTGTCCTCAAGGGCTCGTTCATCTTCGCCGCCGACCTCACGCGCGCCCTCCACGCGGCCGGCCTTGCCCCGGAAGTCGAGTTCATCACGCTGTCGAGCTACGGCGCCGGCACCGTCTCGCAGGGCGTCAAGGTCATCAAGGACATCGACAGCGACGTACACGGCCGCGACATCCTGCTGATCGACGACATCCTCGAATCGGGCCGCACGCTCAGCTTCGCCAAGGAGCTGATGTATGAGCGCGGCGCCCGCAACGTCACCATCGCCGTGCTGCTCGACAAGCGCGAGAAGCGCAAGACCGACCTGGAGGCCGACTATGTCGGCTTCGAATGCCCGGACCATTTCGTCGTAGGCTACGGCATGGACGTCGCCTATGCCTTCCGCGAACTGCCCTTTGTCGGCATCGTGACGGGCGACGCGGACGCCTGACGCGCCCCGACCGCAGATTCCCCCATCGGCCGTTTACCGATCGACAAGGAAAGTCTGGTCTTTTCACTCGAAGAGCGGCACCGGGAATCGGTCGCCGCTCCGGCCTTCCGTTCCCCTGGAACGAGGCCGGATGAACGGACCGAAAGGGGACCCGATGGCCAAGATCCTGATCACCGAAGACGAGGATTCGCTCCGCACCTTCGTGGCGCGGGCGCTGCGCATGGACGGCCACGAGACCGTCGAGGCGCCGGACGGTGCCGCCGGGCTCGACGCCCTGACGGAGGGCGGCTTCGATCTCCTCCTGTCCGACATCCGCATGCCCGTGATGGACGGCATCGAACTTGCCCACAAGGCGTCCGCCGCCCATCCGGCGCTGAAAATCCTGCTGATGACCGGCTATGCCGAGCAGCGCGAGCGGGCCGACGACCTCGCCTCGAAGATCGTCGATGTGGTGAGCAAGCCCTTCAGCCTGCCCGATATCCGCCGCGCCGTGGCGACGGCGCTCGCGGCCTGACCTCGCCTCAGCGGATGCCGAGCAGCCGCTCCAGATAATCCCGCTCGAAACCGGGCGCTGCCCCGGTGCCGAGGCGGCGGCGGATCTCTTCCAGGATTTCGCGCGCCCGCTGGATATCGATTTCTTCCGGAACCTTGGTCGGCCCGCCGAAGTCGGGGCCCTGCCCGTTGAGCGCGCGCTCGCGGCCTAGCGGATCGCGGCCGTTGCGCCCGGCCTGCGGGATGCCTTCGCCCGGTCCCTGCCCCTGGCCCTGCCCCATGGCCTGCATCTGGCTCATCATGTTCTGCGCGCCCTGGCGCAGCGCCTCCAGCGCGCGGCCCTGGCTGCCGACAGCCGATTCGCCCTGGCCTTCGCCGAGCGCTTCCGAAGCGCCCTTCATCTCGCGGCCGGCCTGGCCGAAACCTTCGCCGGGCTCCAGCCCCATGCCCTTCAGCGCCTCCTGGATTTCGCCGAGCTGCTTGCCGAGCGCATCCTGCTGCTCCTGAAGCTTCTTCAGCGCCTCGCGAAGCTCGTCGGCCGTCATCTGGTCGGTCGGCTGCTGGCCGGCACCGTTGTCGCCCGGCCGCTGCTCGCCCTCCTCGCCCGGCATCGGATCGCCGCGCTGCTGGCGGTCGCGCAGCGCCTGGTCGAACTGGAAGGTCTGCTCCATCAGCTTCTGCTGCTGCTGCATCAGCTGGCCGAGCTTGTCCATCTGCTGGCGCATCGCGTCGTTCTGCTGGCCTTGCTGGCCCTGCTGCGGCCGGCCGGCCTGCAGGTTGTTCATCATGCGTTGCAATTCGGAGAGCATCTGCTGGGCCTGGTCACGCGCACCGGAGCGGGCCAGATTCTCGATCTGGTCCATCATGCGCTGCAAGTCCTGCTGACGCAGGATCTGGCCCTGCTGCTGGGCGTTCTGCTGCAACTGCCCGTTCTTGGCCGCCTGCCGCGCAAGCTCCTCCATATAGGCCTGCATGGCCTCGCGCAGCTCCTTCATCAGCGCGGCGATCTCCTCGTCGGAGGCGTTGCGCTCCAGCGCCTCGGAGAGCGCCTTCTGCGCCTCGCGCAGCCGGCGATCGGCGAGCGACAGGTTGCCGTCCTCGATACCGAGGGCGATTTCCCAGAGATAATCCGCCGTCTCCCGCATCTGGTCCTCCGTGCGGGAGAGCTTCATGCGGGCATTGGCCGATTGCAGCAGCAGGTAATGCGTGAGGTTCGGGATCGTCTCTTCCGGCCGGATCGTCAGCGCCTCGTTGAGGGCGATCGCCTGCGGCAACTGGTTGGCATCGAGCGCGAAGACCTGCCGCTCCTCGGCGACGGCCGCGGCGAGCGGCTCGAAGAATGCCTTGGCCGGCAGGATCATCTCGACCGGCTGGCTGCGCCCCTCCTGCCCGGCGGCATCCTTGGCGACGAGCGTGATCTTGACGCGCTTGCCGGAGAGCGGATGTTCGGAAAGGTTGCGGCTCGTCGTGCCCTTGGCGTCGCGCGCGGCACGGCGCGGCAGGTCGAGCCTGTATTCCGGCAAGGGATAGAGCGGACGGGCATCTTTCGGCTGGTCGACCGGCACGATCTCCGCATGGGCCTCCTGGATCCCGTAATCGTCCTTGGCGATGAAGCTGATCTCCAGCGCCGCGGCGACGGTCCTCTTCGGAATGCCGTCGAAGGCAATCTCAGGCACGCGGTCCGGAATGACCGCGAAGCTCCAGGTCTGGCCGGCGACCGAGAGCGTGCCGTCCTTCAGGATCTCGTAGCGCATGGTCCTCGCGCCGTTGGCCACCGCGACCGGCACCTTTGCTTCGGCCTTCTCGTCCTTCGGCTTTTCCGTCTCGGGACGAATGGCCGTGGCGGCTTCCTCGCCGGTCACCTGGTAGCTGACCGCCTCCTCGCCGCTGCCGCCCGTGACGCGCACGGTCAACTCGCTGAACTGCGGGATGCGGATCTCGCCCTTCGCCGCCTCGCCCTGCGTGGTGCCGGTGAGGAAGACGGGTGCGCGGGCGGTGTGCGCCGGCGGCGTCACCCAGGCGTCGATGCGAACGTCCGGCGCGGTTTCGGCAGGAGCGCGAAGGGAAACGACATCCGTCAGCAGGCCGCCGCGGTTGGAATAGGAGAAGGCAAAGGCGATGGCGACGAGGAGCAGCGGCACGGCCCGCAGGGCATGGCGGTCGTGGCGGGCGATGTCCGGCTCGGGCGTGCCGGTCCTCAGCGTGCCGATCATCCGCGCCATGCGAGCCTGGTGCTCGCGCCACAGCGCCTCGGCAAAGGCATCGCCGCCGGCCGGGCGGTCGTCCTGCACCCGGATCGCCTGGTGGGCGAGCGCATTGCGCGCCTCCAGCATGCGATAGGCCCTGTCGGTCGACGGCCAGTCGATGCCGCGCAGGCGGAAAAGCAGGCCGACGAGGCCGAGCGCGAAGGCGGTGAGCGTTGCAAGATGCATCCAGGCCGGCACATGGCGGAAATAGCCGAACCATGTCAGCGCCAGGAAAGTCGCGACCAGAAGCAGGATCGGCAGCAGCCGCGGGGCGAGCGCTTCCAGATAGAGGACGGCCTGGGCGGCAAGGCGTTTGCCCGCAAGCCGCCGGGCCACCGGGTTGCCGGTCGCCTCCCTCTCGCGCTGTCCTTGCGTGTCAATCGCCATCGGGCGCCGCTCTCCGCTGCAGGTTGTCACCGCCAGAAGATAACATTCTTTGTGGCGAAGACGAGGGCGCGCGCAAAATCGTGATCGCGCGGGCGGCCGGTTTCAGCGCTTGCGGCGGTCAGGCGAGCCAGTCCGGCACCGAATCGAGGCCGATCAGGTCATCGTAGCTCTGCCGCGGCCGCACGACGTGGAACTCGGCCCCGTTGACCAGCACTTCCGGCACCAGCAGGCGGCTGTTGTAGGTACCGGCCTGCACGGCGCCATAGGCGCCGGCGGAACCGACGGCGATGAGGTCGCCGGGCTTCGGCTGCGCCATCTCGCGGTCCTGCGCCAGGTAGTCGCCGGTCTCGCAGACCGGGCCCACCACATCCGCGCGGATGCGCGGCGCGCTGGCGGCGGAGATGACGACCGGCTGGATCTCGTGCCAGGCCTCGTAGAGCGTCGGGCGGATGAGGTCGTTCATCGCCGCATCGACGATGACGAAAGTCTTCTCGCCGCCGTCCTTCACATAGATGACCTCGGTGACGAGGATGCCGGCATTGCCGACGATCAGCCGGCCGGGCTCGGTGACGATCTTGCAGT
>CAMLOC010000386.1 GCA_946481465.1 uncultured Shinella sp.
CGCAACTCTCAACTCGCATTGTACCGATCGGTCGGTACTTACGCAACGGCAAAAGCGGCCGATCTGGAGGAGAAAGAATGCAATCCGATATCGTCTGGCAGCCTGAAGAGGCGCGCTTCGAAACAAGCAACCTCGCGGGATTTGCGCGCACCAACGGCTTCGATCCCCGCGACTACGACACCCTTCATCGCTGGTCGATCGCGGACAAGGGCGCGTTCTGGCGGGCAATCTGGGATTTCACCGGCATGATCGGCGATGCGGGCGACCGCGCCTTCGTCGAAAACGCTGACAATCCGATGACCGGCGCCGCCTTCTTCCCGGACGCCCGGGTCAATCTGGCGGAAAACCTGCTGCGCGGAAGCGATGACGCCATCGCAATCCACGAGGCGGACGAAACCGGTGCGCACGGAACCGTCACACGCGGCCAGTTGCGCGCCATGGTGGCCCGCACGGCCGATGGCCTGCGCCGCGCCGGCGTCACCCGCGACGATTGCGTGGCCGGCATCCTGCCGAACCGGACGGAAGCACTCGTCGCCCTCTTGGCGACGGCCGCCATCGGCGCGACATGGTCGTCCTGTTCCCCCGACTTCGGCGTCACGGCGATCCTCGATCGCCTCGGCCAGATCAAGCCGAAGGTCCTCTTCGCCGCGGCCTCCTATCGCTATGGCGGCAAGGATCACGATATCGCCCAGCGGATCGTCGACATCGCCAACGGCATGGAAAGCGTGGAACATGTGGTCGTCACCAACGGCAGCCTGCCGGCCATCGCCGGGGAGCGCTTCGCCCGCCATGACTATGCGACATTCGGCGGCGACGCGCCGCTGGCCTTCGAACGCGTGCCGTTCCGTCACCCCCTCTACGTCCTCTACACGTCCGGCACCACCGGCGCGCCCAAGGCGATCGTGCATTCCACGGGCGGCGTCTTGCTGCAGCACCTGAAGGAACATGCGCTGCACGGCGACGTATGCCCCGGCGACGTCGTCAGCTGGTACACCAACACCGCCTGGATGATGTATCACTGGCTCATCTCGGCGCTCGCCTGCGATGCCGCCATCCTGCTCTACGACGGGGCGCCGATCCTCAAGACACCCGGCGGCCTCGACGTCACCCCGCTCTGGAAAGCGGCGGAGCGGGCAGGCGTCACCCATTTCGGCACGAGCCCGAAATACCTGGCGACCCTTGCCGACGAAGGCTATTCGCCCGCGCGGCACCATGACCTTTCCGCGCTGAAATCCGTGCTCTCGGCCGGCGCGCCGGTTTCGCCGCACCAGTTCGACTGGGTCTATGCGCATATCAAGCAGGACATGGTCTTCGCCTCGATCTCGGGCGGTACGGAGATCATCGGCTGCTTCATGCTCGGCTCGCCGATCCATCCGGTGCGCCGCGGCCACCTCACGGTCAAGGGCCTCGGCCTTGCCGTCGCCGTCATGGACGACCGCAACGCGCCGGTCTTCGGCCGGCAGGGCGACCTCGTCTGCACGGAAGCCTTCCCCTCCATGCCCCTCACCTTCTGGGGCGAAGGCGGCATGAAGCGGTATCACGACACCTATTTCTCGCAGCGCCGCGAGATCTGGACGCATGGCGACGTCGCCGAGATGACGCCCCATGGCTCGGCGGTGATCTACGGCCGTTCCGACACGACGCTGAAGCCCGGCGGCGTGCGCATCGGGACGGCGGAAATCTACGCCACCTGCGAACTCTTCCCGGAAATCGACGACTGCCTCGTCTTCGGAGCGCCCGTTCCCGGCGACGAGGAAATCGTGCTCTGCGTGAAGCTGAAGGACGATGCCGGCCTTTCCGCGGACTTTGCCCGGGAGATCCGCCGGAGGATCCGCGACATGGCGTCACCGCGCCATGTGCCCCACCGCATCCACGCCGTCAGCGCCATCCCCTATACGCTCAACGGAAAGCGCGTCGAAGGTGCCGCCCGCACCGTCCTGGAAGGCGGCGTGGTCAAGAACATGGGCTCGCTCGCCAATCCGGAATGCCTCGACGAGTACCGCAGCCTCGACAGGAGTGCCGCGGCATGACGGCCACACGCTCCAAGGGCGCGATCGTCGGGATCGGCGAACTCAAGCCGCAGCGCAGGACGGAAGGCGTCACGACGCTGGAGATGCTGGCAAGGGTTTCGGCGGCCGCCGTCGCGGACGCGGGCATCGAGCCCTACGAGATCGACGGCCTCCTCGTCGGCCCGCAGGTCGGCGAGACGCCGCAGCATGTGCCGGCGACGATTGCCGAATATCTCGGCCTGAAGCCGACCATGGGCAATGTCGTCGATCTCGGCGGCGCGTCCGGCGCCGGCATGGTCTGGCGTGCGGCGGCCGCCATTCAGGCCGGCATGTGCGAGACGGTGCTCTGCGTTCTCGGCAATGCGCGCGACGACAATCCGCCGCGTTCGCCGAACCGCAACCCGATCCGCGAATTCGATGTCCCCTTCGGGGCATCCGGCGCCAATATTTCCTATGCGCTGTTCATGCAGGCCCACATGGCGCGCTTCGGCACCACGGCCGAGGATTTCGCGACCATCGCGCACTGGGCCCGCCACAATGCGCAGTCCAACCCGGATGCCATCTTCCACGGCAAGCCGGCGAGCGTGGCGGATGTCCTGGCTTCCCCGATCGTCGCTTCCCCGCTGCACCTGTTCGAGATCGTCATGCCGGTCGCGGGGGCCGAAGCCGTCATCGTCACCTCGGTGAAGCGGGCGCGCGAGCGTGGCCAGCCGATGGTCCACCTTTTGGGCGCGGGCGAAAAGATCACGCACCGCGCCGCCTCGCAGGCGCCGGACCTGACGACCGGCCCGCTGAAACAGGCGATGGCCAGTGCATTTTCGCAATCCGGCACGTCCGCGCAGGACATGAACCTGCTGTCGCTCTACGATTGCTACACGATCATGGTCGCGCTGACGATCGAGGATGCCGGCCTCTGCGGGCCGGGCGAATTCGGCAGATGGCTGAAGGGCCGTGACCTGTCCTTTGCCGGCGACACGCCGCTCAACACCCATGGCGGGCAGATCGGCTTCGGCCAGCCGGACCTTGCCGGCGGCATGACGCATATCGTGGAGGCCGTCCGCCAGTTGCGCGGCTCGGCGTCCGGCCGGCAGATCGCCAATCCGCAACTCGCCCTCGTCACGGGCAACGGCGCCACTGTCAGCGAAGCGACGGCGCTTGTTCTGGGAGCCGACTGATGGACCTCGATCTCCTGAAAATCCCCGGCCCGACCATCACCGCCCTGACGGCGCCCTTCTGGGCGGCCGCACAGGAGGGGCGGCTTTCCATCCAGCACTGCGAGGACTGCGACAACGCCGTCTTCTATCCGCGCGCCCTCTGCCCACACTGCTGGAGCGAGCGCCTCGTCTGGAAGGACGCCTCGGGCCGCGGCCGGCTCAAATCCTTCTCTGTCGTCCACAAGCCGGGCCATCCCGGCTGGGCGCCGATCGCGCCCTATGCGGTCGGGCTCGTCGAACTCGAGGAGGGGCCGACGCTGCTGAGCTTCATCCTGCGCGGCGCCGGAGAAGACCTTACGATCGGCAAGGCCGTCGAAATGATCCCGACGCGGATCGGCGGGCGCACCCTGCCCGCCTTCCGCCAGAAACACTCCCAGGAAAGGGCATGACATGAGCGACATCAAACAGGACGGCTGGGCCGGCATCATCAAGGGCAAGCCGAAGGTCGGAGCCGCGGCCGAACGATCGCGGCGCACGACGATGAAGGACATCGAGGCCTTCTCCGAAATGACCGGGGACCGCAATCCCCTGCACTACGACCGTGCGCTCGCCGAGGCATCCGTCTTCGGAAAGCTCATCGTCCAGGGCGGCGTCACATCCGGCATGCTCAACGCCGTGGTTGCCGAAGACCTGCCGGGCCCCGGCACCGTCTTCCTCGGCGTCGAATGGAAATTCGTCAAGGCCGTCGGCGTGGACGAGCTGATCACCGCGCGCGTCGAGATCACCGAGGTTCGCGACGACAAGCCGATCTGCAAGATCCTCACCAGCGTGCGCAATGAAGCGGGCGAAACCTGCCTCAGCGGAACGGCGACCGTCTACACGGTTCCCCTGGCAAAGGCCTGACCCGTGCCCGATAGCGACAACGACGCGCGATCCGCCGTCGGCCGGCCAGCGGATACCAATCCCTGGCCGGTCCTCGTCATCCTGTGCATCTCCGTCGTCCTTTCCATGACGACATGGTTTTCCGCCACCGCCATCACACCCGAGCTCAAGGCCGCCTGGCAGCTTTCCGACAGCACCGTCGCCTGGCTGACGAACGGCGTGCAGATCGGTTTCGTGACGGGTGCGCTGCTGGCAAGCTTCGTCAACCTGCCCGACATCGTTCGCCTCAACCGGCTCATGGCGGCCGCCTCCATCCTGGCGGCCGGCGTGAATGCCCTGCTGCTGCTCGAGCCCGGCCCGCTCGGCGCCGTCGCCTGCCGCTTTGCGACCGGCGTCGCGCTTGCCGCCGTCTATCCTCCGGCGATGAAACTCGTCTCCACCTGGTTCGTGCGCAACAGGGGCCTTGCGCTCGGCGCCGTGGTCGGCGCGCTGACGCTCGGCTCGTCCATGCCGCATCTCTTCCGCACCGTCGCGGAGCATATCGACTGGCGGCTCGTCA
>CAMLOC010000387.1 GCA_946481465.1 uncultured Shinella sp.
GCGGCGCCCTGACGGCCGACAGCGAGGCGCCCCAGGTCCGCGCCGTCGTCCGCGAGATTGCCGATCCCGACCAGGTGCAGATCGACCAATTCATCGAGAACGACCAACGCGAGCAGCTATCGGTGCGCGATACGATCGGCTTTCTTGAGCGGCAGGTCGCGCGGGGCAAGAGCATCGCCGAACTGGCAAGAGCGACGGGGCGGGATCGTGCCCGTCTGTCGCGCCTCTATTCGCTGGCATCGGCGCCGGACTTCCTCACAAGTCGGCTCGATGATCTTCCTGTTCGTGGAGCCGTGGCATTGATGAACGCCTGTTCCCGCGATCAGAATGCGGTCAGGGCATTTGTGGAAGCCGCGGCGGTCGGATCGCTTACGGTTGCTGCGTGCGAAAGTTTCGCCCGCGGGCTGCCACGCGCTAATGATGGGGGAGGGGACCTTACCGCCAGCGCGCCAACCGTGCCCAAAGATGGCGCGCCCGTGAAGGATGTCGCCCCGGACCCTGATCCCACGGCGGAGATGGATGGGGGCGATGCGTCGGCGCCAGCACAGCCGCGTTTCATTGAGGTCGATGGCTTGCGGGGGCGACTGGTCGAGGCGCTGGTTCATTTCGACGGTGAGGATCAAGCGCGCACTATCAGCTTTCACGACTAGCGCCGGGCATTTTCCTTTTTTTCCGCGTTTTTTCCCTTCCAGTACTGATGGCGGATTGTGGCCCGAGCCACGGATTCGAGGGAGAATTGATGGAGGGTGTTGTATGGCAGGATAGGGGTTGTGGCGGTCAATGTATTACACTAGCCTCGCAGACGAGGACGATGATGGCAACCACGACACCCTCCAACGAAGGCAAAACCAGCATGACGGTGCGCGTCGATCGCGCGACGCTTGCGGCTTTCGACGCGCTTGCAGAGGGAAGGGGAGGGCGCAGCGCCCTGCTTCGATCGTTGCTCGATCAGGCGATGCGGCAAGCCGGTGACGCCCCCAAGGTGGAAGCGCGGGCCGAGGCGGCTACCAACCGCCTATCGTTCCGCCTTACCGAAACCGAGCTGGCAGTGCTGGACAGTCGTTCCGCCCAGCGGGGCACCGACAGGGCAGGGTGGGTCAAGGCGCTGGTGCGGCGCCATCTTGGTCTGAAGGCCCCGGTCGATGACGGGCTGCGCGAAGAGCTGGCGCCGATCCGGATGCAGTTGCAGCGGATCGGCCGTAATCTCAACCAGGCGATGCGTGCCGGCAATGCCGCGATGATGGCCGACAGCGGGCTTCAGATCGAACGGGAGCTTAAGCGGATTGCCGAAATGCGGCAGGAGATCGGAGAGCAGGTCGCCGCACTTGGCGAAGCGCTTCGGGGCGACATGCGCTATTGGCAGGTAGACGATTGATGGCGTTTGGCGAGCGCGAGGACGAGCTATGGGGCGTGCTGAAGCCGGTGTTTCGGCCGCGCTTCTCGGGCGATCCGAACATCAGATATGCCAAGCAGCTCGTCAATCAGACCAGCCTCATCAGGGCGAGCCATCACCATGAAACGGTGCGGTCAGACCTGCGTTCGACGCTGGCGCGTGTGGTGCGCAAGACGCCCGAAGTGCTGGTCAAGGTGACGGGGCGCAAGAAGGGGGCCGATCATCTCGGCGCGCATCTAGCCTATATAGGCCGCCGGGGTGAGATCTCGCTCGAGACACGCGATGGCGAGGTTATCACCGACAAGGCGAGCATGAAGCAGATCGCGGAGGAGTGGTCAGACCCGCTCTATTGGCGTGAGCGCGCCACCGTGTCTGCCGTCGCGATGGTGTTTTCGATGCCGGAAGGAACCAATCCAGAAACGGTCCGACAAGCCGTGCGCGAGACAGCCGACCGGATGCTCGGGGACAATCACGATTACCTCATGGCGCTGCATACTGACACGCCTAGGCCCCATGTGCATCTGACGGTGCAGGCGGAAGGGTCTGACGGTCGCCGTTTCGATCCACGGCGGGAAGACCTGTTCAAGTTTCGTGAAAGTTTTGCCGAGGCGCTGCGGAGCCGGGGCATTGAGGCCGAGGCCACACCACGCTGGACACGCGGGCAGGGCAGGGCGGGGGTCAGCATGGCCCTTGCCCAGATGCGCGAGAAAATCCGCACCGGTGTTTCTCACCAGCCTACCGAGGCCGATATGCGTCAGGCCCGTGAAGCGCTGGCGATCGCAACCGGAAAGGAAGAACAGCCCATTTTTGTTACCCGCTCGAAGGAACGGTGGGCGCGGACGTGCGAGATTCTGAGTGGAGCTGCGACGCGTTATGACAGGAGCGCCGATCCTGCCGACCGCGCCTTGGCGCGTGAGGTGAGAGAGTTCCTGAAGGAACGCCCAACGATCGAAACCGTACCGGACCAAGTCCTTGCGGATGCCCAACGGCGGGTCGCGGAAGTTCAGAAACGACAGGGCGGGGATCGGAAATCTCCCGAACCACCGACCCGACCGCCGTCTTCACGCCAACGGTAGGGAGTAATATCGTCTTTTTTGCCGTGTCCGGAACGGCAGCTGGTACCCGCTAGAGACGAAAAGCGGCCGTTCGCGCGAGCCTGCTCTGCTGACCAATCCGTTGCCTCCCGGAACGGCAGGTTACGGCCGCACAAACGGAATAGCGGACATTCGGATGCGTCGGTGTCGGCGTCCGAGCCCGACCAGATCAAGCCGTTCCGAGACCGACATTTGAACGTCTACCATGCCAAAACTGGTCATCCCAACTGCCGGCCAGCGTGCGTGGCCAAGCTCCGACAAAGGCGTCCTCGCAACATCCATGCTATCCCCGAGAATAGGGTTAGGATAGCAGTTGAACGGGCACTATGACTTGGGGGCGGCTTGGCCAGCGCTGTTGATCTTACATCTCTCGCCGCATCCGCGGAGCAAGATGAGGCTTTGACGCCCGCCGATCAGATCGATCGTATTGCGGATGGGAAGCTGCAGGCGTTTGCCGGGACGATTAACATTGCCGCCGGCGTCTACCTCGACGACGTCTACGCCCAGAATAAGAGCGTCGCTGAACACACGGCAGCCGATTATCACGGTCGGTTCCTGATTGAGCTCGTCCAGAACGCCAACGACGTCCATGAGCGCGGCCAGCATGATGGCCAGATCGAAGTGCTCCTAGTCGAGGACGAGGGTGATTTCGGCACGCTCTATGTCGCAAATTTCGGCAAGCCGTTCACCCACGACAACGTGGTCGCCCTTTCGCGCATCGGCATGTCCACCAAGCCGCCCGGCGAATCGATCGGCAACAAAGGGCTCGGCTTCCGCAGCGTGAGCCATGTCTGCGATGCACCCGAAATTTACTCGCAGGCGCCCGACGCGAACGGCGCAGCCACGTTCGAGGGATATTGCTTCACCTTCGCGCGATCCGAAGATCTGATCTCCCGGATCGACCATCCGATCGTCCTTGCCTTCGCGCAGTCTGACTTGCCGATGTTCTTCCTGCCGATTGCCCTCGGCACCCAGCCGGCGATCATCGCCGATTACGCCGCGCGCGGCTTCTCGTCCGTCATTCGGCTCCCGCTTCGGGATTCGGCCTCACTGCAGACTGCACGAGACGAGGTCGCGGCTCTGGACGACGATTCGGCTCCTTTGCTCCTCTTCCTCGATCGTCTCGAGAAGCTCGAAGCCAGAGTACGGAATGAAGCTGGCAAGATATCCTCGGAATTCACGCTCGAGCGACACGAAGAGCCCATCACATCTGCGCCCGTTGCCGCATCGATCGTCACGCTGAGCGGGGCCCACTGGCTCCTCGTCCGCGATCATGCGCCCGAGGCGCTCATGCGGCGTGCCGTCGACGACGGCGTCAAGGCCAAGCAGCTCCATAGCAGTTGGAAGGACTGGTCAGGCGTTGGTGAGGTCGGCCTGGCGGTGCCCCTCGATCACGAGATTTCTTCGCCCCGCCTCTATACGTTTCTGCCTATGGGGGAAGGCGCCACCGCGCCTTTCCAGGGCCACCTTCACGGTAGCTTCTTCCCTTCCTCGAACCGCAAGGCCCTCGATGCTGGCGTGGCGCTCAACCGTCTGCTCCTCACCCAGGCGATCACACTCGCCGCCGCGAGCGTGCGATGGCTAGCGGAGCGCGACGCAGGCCGCGGCCATTCGGTCCTAACTACGATCGCTCGGGCGAAGGCGTCTGTCGATCTCCTTGTCTGGAACAACCCATCAAGCCTCACCGCGGCGAAGAGCCCCGGTGAACGGCTAGATTTACCCACTCTCTCGGCCGCGGAGATCGCGCGCCTCTGTGGTCAGGAGTTCGGCTCCGCGCCGGTGATCCCATGCGCCGTAATGTTGGGCGGATTGCTCTCGGTCGGTTGGCGCCGCCCCAAGGAGGTGCGCGCCACCTTCGAGGCATCTCCAACCTTCGATCTCTCGTCGGTCGCGAAGCACGGCGCGGCTATTTCTCCACCGATTTCGACGCTCCTGCCCGAGCTCAAGCCTGAGCGCATCAGCCGACTAACGGCTTTCCTTCGGCAGTATGCATCAAATCTGTTTCGCGACCGGCTGGCGCCTCTCGAGTGCGCGCGGATTGCGGCGGAGGTTGCCCGTACGCTGCGCGCTGGAAAACGCCCCGCGACGAGTCAGTGGACCGCCTTCTACCG
>CAMLOC010000388.1 GCA_946481465.1 uncultured Shinella sp.
AGCATCATGCCTTCGCGCGCTTCCGTGTCGGTGCCGTCGCGCACTGCCCGCGCAAGATATTTGCCGACGAGACGGAAGCCCATGCGGGCAAAGCCGTCGATCATCGGGTGTGCGCGGCGATTGGTGAAGGCCTCCACGCAATGCGCCATGGCGTCGACGCCTGTCGCCGCCGTCACGGCCGACGGCACCGAATAGGTCAGTTCCGGATCGAGCACGGCGAGATCGGCGATCATGTGCGGGCTTTCCACCGCGATCTTGTTGCCCTTGCCGGGATCGGTGATGAGCGAGCGGATGCCGGCCTCCGAGCCCGTGCCGGCCGTGGTGGCGACCTGGGCAAGGCGCGTGCGGCGGCCGGCGACCCGGTTGGGACCGGCGACGTCGACAAGGGTCTGTTCGCTGTCCCACAGCACGGCGACGAGCTTGGCGACGTCGAGGACCGAGCCGCCGCCGAGGCCGACGACGAGGTCCGGCTGATGCCGGCGCGCGGCTTCGAGCGCCGCGTCGAGCGTGGCGGTGTCGGGTTCGCCGGGGATGGCGTCGAAGACGGCGAGGCGGCCGGCAAGCTTCAGGCGGTCGACGAAGCCGGCGGTGACGGGCGTCGCGATCACCAGGACCGAGGCGGCGTCGGCGGCCCAGGCGCCGACCTCGCTGATCGTGCCTGCGCCGATGGCGAGCCGGCGGGGCTGGTGGAGCGTGATGGGGGCGATGGTCATGGCGTCATCCTCGCTTGGCGGCGCCCGACACCAGCTTGCGGGCGTAGGCGATGGCGGAATTCATGTTGCCGTGGTCGGCGATGCCCTTGCCGGCAATGTCGAAGGCCGTGCCGTGATCGACCGAGGTTCGGTCGATCGGCAGGTCCACGGAGACGTTGACGGCGGTGTCGAAGGCGACGAGCTTGACCGGGATATGCCCCTGGTCGTGATATTGCGCGACGACGAGATCGAAGGCGCCGGCATAGGCGCGGTAGAACACCGTGTCGGCGGAGATCGGCCCGTAGGCGTCGATGCCTTCCGCGCGGGCGGCCGCGACGGCCGGCGCGATCTGGTCGTCATCCTCCGTGCCGAACAGGCCGTTCTCGCCGCAATGGGGATTGATGCCGGCGACGGCGATTTTCGGCGCCGCATAGCCGATGCGCTTCAGATGGGCGTCGCCGGCGCGGATGGTCGCCAGCACCCGCTCTGTCGTCGAGCGGCGGATCGCCTCCTGCAGCGCGACATGGGTGGAGACATGGATGACCTTCAGGCGGTCGGAGGCGAGCAGCATGTAGGCCGCTTTCGCACCGGTGAGGCTGCGCAGCATGCCCGTGTGGCCGTCATAGTGGTGGCCGGCAAGGTTCAGCGCTTCCTTGTTGATGGGCGCCGTGACGATGCAGCCGATGGTGCCGGCCTGCGCATCGCGCACCGCCTTCTCGATGAAGCGGAAGGCTGCATCGCCGGCGACGGGGCTCAGTTGCCCCCAGGCGAGCGGCGCACCCTCGATGGGCAGGTCCACGACATGCGGCGCGAGATCGACCGTGACGCCGAGCGCCTCGCGCGCCGCTTCGAGCGTTGGAAGGTTGCCGTAGATGCGGATCGTTGCGCGTTCCTGCGGCGTCATGCCGGCCAGTGCCCGCACGGAAATCTCCGGGCCGACGCCGCACGGGTCGCCCATGGTGATGCCGATGATGCTGCTCATGAAAGTCTCCGTGTGTCGGCGTGTTCCCAGCCGGGGGCCAGGCGGACATATTTGATCGCGCGCCGGTGATAGGTGTAGGCGAGGTGGAGGGTGCCGTCCGCGTCCGCCAGCAGCCAGGGATAGGACATTTCCTTGTTCCGGCCGTCGGTCGAATCGTTGGAGAGGCAGGTGCCGGGCCCGTCCTCCACGAGCAGCCGCACGGGGAAGGTCTTGCCGCCGTCGGCCGACAGGCAGAGCGCGACGGGCGCACGCGGGACGCCCCAGACCGGAACGCAGCCCCCCGCGGGATCGGCATCGGGGCGGTCGTCGGTCTCGCCGAGCTCGTCGTAGAGAGAGGCGCGGCGGTCGGCCGACTGGGCGGCGCTGACCGGATTGCAGATCATCGCGACGCGCCCGTCCCCAAGACGGATTACGGCGAGGGACGAATTGTTGTTCGGCACGTCGGTCGCCGCGGGTGCGGACCAGGACCGCCCGCCGTCCTGGCTCTCCGTCCGATAGACGAAATCGGCCTGGCGCCGGCGGAAGAAGGCGGCAAGCTGTCCGTTGCCGAGCGCCACCGGCGACATGTGGACGCAACCGGTGGAGCGGGAAAGCTCTTCGAGCCGCCAGGTCTTTCCGCCGTCCGTGGAGACGCCGAGGGCGGCGGTGTCGTGGCTGCCGTTCCATTTCTGGCCGGGGCGCTGGACACAGCGGAAGATCGGCAGCAGCCAGGCACCGTCGTCTTCGCGCACCACCAGCGGCGCGCGGACGAAGCAGCCACGCGGCAGGTCGAGGTAGCGGCCCTCTTCGGCCTTCAGGGCAAAGGGATCCGCGCCGCGGCGGATCTCGGCCATGCGGATCCGGCATTCGTCCTGGTTGCCCGAGGGCTGCGAGGTGTGGAAGAGCCAGAGCCTGCCATCCGGCGCGGTGAAGAACACCGGGTTCTGCTCCGAATGCGCCGGATCAAAGCTCAGGCGCTGCGGTGGACCCCAGGCGGATGCGTCCTTCGGCAGCACCGAGGCGAAGATCGAAATGTCCGACTTGCCTTCCAGCGTGCCGCCGAACCAGGCGCAGGCGAGGGCGCCATCGTTGAGCCGGTGCAGGAACGCGGCGTGATTCTGGATCATCGGCGAGGCCAGCAGCGCCTCGTCGCGCCCGGGCGACACGCTCTGAAGTTGGCCATTCATGCGACGGGCGATTTCCTCGGGGTCCATTGGCTCCTCCTGCATGGGGTTGAAAATCACCGAAATTACAAAGTTGTCAAGTTTTAGAATGTTACTGATTTTTGCGTCCTGACTTTTTGTTAGATTTAATTAATTGATTTATATGTATAAAAATATGAGAGTGAGGCGTAATTAAATTTACATTGGGAATTAATTTGACAAACTTGTGCGAAAAGTAGATGGTCTGGGCAAGCCGGCAGGAGGATGCCGGGAAGGAGGATTTCATGCCGGATGCCGGCAACCCCCGGACCGCGACCATGGCCGTGATCTTCGCGGCCTTCGTGCGCGCCCTCGCCGGCGTGACGGCCATTGCCGCGCGATCCGGAAAGCCGACAACCGCCTGAACACGATTTCACCAGGGAGGAAATGCCGTGAAGAGAATGCTTGTTTTGGGTGCCCTCATGCTGGGCTCCGCTCTGTCCCCCGCCTTTGCCGGCGCGGGGCCGATCAAGATCGTGCTGCCGGAGGAGGCCGACCTGCTCGAGCCCTGCATGGCGACCCGTTCCAATATCGGCCGCGTCATCCTGCAGAATGTCAGCGAAACGCTGACGGAACTCGACGTTCGCGGCGACAAGGGCGTGATGCCGCGCCTTGCTGAAAAGTGGGAACAGAACGCCGACGGCAGCTGGCGGTTCCATCTGCGCCAGGGCGTCAAGTTCTCCGACGGCACGGCCTTCGACGCGAAGGACGTCAAGCACAGCTTCGATCGCATCATGAGCGACAAGAACGCCTGCGAGTCGCGCCGCTACTTCGGCGGCATGACCGTGACGCCCGCTGTCGTCGACGACTTCACCATCGACTTCAAGGCGGACCCGGTCCAGCCGATCCTGCCGCTCTTGATGTCGCTCGTCACCATCGTGCCCGAGGAGACGCCGCTGGAATTCGTCCGCGAGCCCGTCGGCACAGGCCCCTACAAGCTCACCAACTGGACGCCGGGGCAGCAGATCGTGCTGACGGCCCGCGACGACTACTGGGGTGCGAAGCCCGACGTCACGGAAGCGACCTACCTCTTCCGCGCCGACCCGTCCGTCCGCGCCGCGATGGTCCAGACCGGCGAGGCCGACCTCTCGCCGTCGATCGCGCAGCTCGACGCGACCAATCCGGCCACCGACTTCTCCTATCTCGACAGCGAGACCGTCTATCTGCGCATCGACCACAATATCGAGCCGCTGAACGACGTGCGCGTCCGTCGTGCGCTCAATGTCGCCATCGACCGCCAGGCCTTCCTCGGCACGCTGGTTCCCGACGGCGCGCTGCTCGCCACGGCTATCGTGCCGCCGCCGACGCTTGGCTGGAACCCTGACGTCAAGGTCTTCCCCTACGATCCGGAAGGGGCGAAGAAACTGCTCGAGGAAGCCAAGGCCGACGGCGTGAAGGTCGATACGCCGATCACCATCATCGCCCGTTCGGCGAACTTCCCGAACGTCACCGAGATCATGGAAGCCATCCAGGCGCAGCTGCAGGAAGTGGGCTTCACGGTCGAGCTGAAGTTCGTCGAGGTCGCCGAGCACGAGCAGTACTATTCCAAGCCCTTCAAGGAAGGCCGCGGCCCGCAGCTCGTCGCCGCCATGCACGACAATTCCAAGGGCGACCCGTCGTTCTCGATGTTCTTCAAATACGCGACCGAAGGAACGCAGTCGGGCTTCTCCGATCCCAAGGTCGACGACCTGATCAAGCGCGCGTCGGCGGCCGTCGGAGACGAACGCGCCAAGCTCTGG
>CAMLOC010000389.1 GCA_946481465.1 uncultured Shinella sp.
TCTGGTGGCGAGACGACGCTGGAAACGACCTATCCCGTCACCGAACATGCCTGGCGCACGGGCGGCGCGCCGTCGCGCACCTCCACCATGTTCGCCGCGCTGAAATCCACGCCGCGCGTCGAGGACCTGATCCGCGGCGTCACGGTGCAGTTCGCCAACGATGCCTGCATCATCCTCGCCGAGGGCCTTGCCGGCTCGGAAACGGCCTTTGCCGAACGGATGACGGCGGAGGCGAGGGCGCTCGGCCTCGTGAAATCGACCTTCGTCAACGCGACCGGCCTGCCGAACCCCGGCAACACCGTGACGATGCGCGAGATGGTCATGCTCGCACGGCACCTCCAGACCACCTATCCGCAGCACATGCGCTATTATGCCGAGCCGGAATTCGAGTGGAACAAGATCAAGCAGCGCAACCGCAATCCGCTGCTGGCGCTCGATATCGGCGTGACGGGCTTCGTCACCGGCTTTTCGGAGGAGGGCGGCTATTCCATCGTCGCGGCGGTCAACCGGGACGGCAAGCATCTCGTGCTCGCCATGGGCGGTCTGGAGAACGACAAGGCGCGCATCGAGGAATCCCGCCGCATCATCGAATGGGCGCTGTCCTCCTTCGAGCGCCGCACGCTGTTCAAGGAGGGCGAGGCGATCGCCGATGCCAGCGTCTATGGCGGCGATGCCTCGACCGTGCCGCTCGTCGCCGGCGAACAAGTCGACGTCTTCCTGCCGAAGGACAATTCGCAGCGCCTCGTCGCGCGCGTCGTCTACGACTGGCCGGTGCGCGCGCCGGTCACGCCGGGGCAGGCGGTGGGCACGCTGAAGATCTGGAACGACAAGCAGCTTCTGCGCGAGGTGCCGGTGGAGACGGCGGGCACCGTCGGCGTCGGCACGCTGCGGGCGCGGGCGCTCGACGCGCTGATCGAACTGTTCTTCTTCTGGATCTGACGGGGCGAAAAGCGTTTCGCCGGCCGGAAACATGGGGTAGTAGTGTCCCGAGTCATTCCGGCCCTGCCGGATATCGCGCGTAAAGACGGAAACAGGATTTGGCGGCCGCACCGGGTTTGTTTGTCACGTTCGAGGGCGGCGAGGGCGCCGGAAAGTCGACGCAGATCCGGCTTCTGGCGGCAGCCCTGCGTGCGCGCGGCCTCACCGTGCTGATGACGCGCGAGCCGGGCGGCTCCAAGGGGGCCGAAGCGGTACGCCACGTCCTTCTCTCCGGCGCCGCCGAGCCCTACGGCATCCGCATGGAGGCGGTACTCTTCGCCGCCGCGCGCAGCGACCATGTCGAGGAGATCATCCGTCCGGCGCTTGCCGCCGGCACGGTCGTTTTGTGCGACCGGTTCATGGATTCCTCCCGTGTCTACCAAGGCATCACCGGCAATCTGGAGCAATCCTTCATCGAGGCGCTGGAGCGCGTCGCGGTCAACGGCGTCGTGCCCGACTGCACGATCATCTTCGACCTGCCCGCCGCCATCGGCCTGGAGCGCGCCCGCAAGCGCGGCGCCGGCGAGAGCGAGACGCCCGACCGCTTCGAGAAGGAGGAGCTGGAGACCCACGAGAAGCGCCGCGAGGCTTTTCTCGATATCGCCGAGCGCGAACCGCTGCGGTGCCGCGTCGTGGATGCGACACTGTCGCAGGACGCCATCGCCGCCAAGGTGCTCGCGCTGGTCGAGCCGCTGCTGCCCATCACCGCCCACGGCCGGCAGGATCCGGAGCGCGTCTCGTGAGCGAGGAGCGGCCCGGCATTCTCGACGGCGCGGTGCATCCCGCCGAGCAGACGAAACTCTTCGGCCATGCCGAGGCGGAGAATTTTCTCGCGCGCTCCTATCGTTCCGGCAAGGGGCATCATGCCATCCTGATCGAGGGGCCGAACGGCATCGGCAAGGCGACGCTCGCCTTCCGCTTCGCCAACCACGTTCTCCATCACCCTGAACCCGCCGAGGCGCCGGAGACCATCGCCGACCCGTCGCCCGCCTCGCCGATCACCCGGCAGCTTGCCGCCGGCGCCTCGCACAATCTCCTGCATCTCACCCGCCCGGTCGACGAGAAGACCGGCAAGGTGAAGGCCTTCATCACGGTCGACGAGGTGCGCAAGGCGGGAAAGTTCCTGGCGCAGACATCGGGCACGGGCAACTGGCGCATCGTCATCATCGATCCCGCCGACGACCTCAACCGCAATGCCGCCAACGCCATCCTGAAGATCCTGGAGGAGCCGCCGAAGCGCTCGCTCTTCCTCGTCCTGACGCACGCACCGGGAAAACTCCTGCCGACCATCCGCTCGCGCTGCCTGCCGCTCCCCCTGTCGCCGTTGTCGCGGGACGACCTTGCGGCCGCCCTCGACAGCCTCGGCGCCGCGCCGGGCGGCCCGCGGGCAGGGGAGGTTCTCTCCGCCGCCCGCGGCAGCGTCTCCGAAGCGCTGAAGCTCACGAACTACGGCGGTTTCGATATCGTCGAGGCCTTCCGCGGCATCGTGGAAGCGCCGGGCGAACCGCCGCGCCGCGACGTGCACAAGCTCGCCGACGTTCTTTCGGCGAAGGACAGCGACACGGTCTTTTCCTTCTTCTGCCAGCACGCCAGCGATTTCGTGACGGATGCCGCGCGCGCGGCAGCCCTTGCCGGCGACCTTTCCCGTGCCGACCGCCTCGCCCAGCTCTCCGCGCAGCTTGGCGAGCGCATCGCAATTGCGGCCGGCTACAATCTCGATCGCAAGCAGACGATCATCACGGTGCTCGACGACATCCGCGCCGCGCTTTAAGTGAACTTGCTGTTTCCCTTGCCGCCCGCATGGTCTAATACCTTGCGGCATTGCACAACCGAAGACAGAACGCACCCGCCATGACCGACACGAACCGCTTCTACATCACGACCGCCATTTCCTATCCGAACGGCAAGCCGCATATCGGCCATGCCTACGAGCTGATCGCAACGGATGCCATGGCGCGCTACCAGCGGCTCGACGGGCGGGACGTGTTCTTCCTGACCGGCACGGACGAGCATGGCCAGAAGATGCAGCAGACGGCGCGCAAGGACGGCATTTCACCGCGCGAACTCGCCGATCGGAATTCGAAAGAATTCAGGGATATGGCCGTTCTTCTTAATGCATCGAACGATGATTTTATCCGCACGACGGAAGAGCGCCACTACGAGGCCTGCGCCGAGATCTGGCGCCGCATGGCCGCAAACGGCGACATCTACAAGGGCGGCTATGCCGGCTGGTATTCGGTGCGCGACGAGGCCTATTACCAGGAGAACGAGACGGAGAAGCGCGACGACAGCATGCGCTACGGCCCGCAGGGCACGCCCGTCGAATGGGTGGAGGAGGAGAGCTATTTCTTCCGCCTCTCCGCCTATCAGGACAAGCTGCTGAAGCATTACGAGGACAATCCGGATTTCATCGGCCCGGCCGAGCGCCGCAACGAGGTGATCTCGTTCGTGAAGTCGGGTCTCAAGGACCTGTCGGTCTCGCGCACCACCTTCGACTGGGGTATCCCGGTTCCGGACGATCCGGCGCATGTCATGTATGTCTGGGTCGACGCGCTGACCAACTACATCACCGCGACCGGCTATCTCACCGATCCGGACGGCCCGCGTGCAAAATACTGGCCGGCGAACATCCACATCATCGGCAAGGACATCATCCGTTTCCACGCCGTCTACTGGCCGGCCTTCCTCATGTCGGCGGGCCTGCCGCTGCCGGGCCGCGTCTTCGCCCACGGCTTCCTGCTCAACAAGGGCGAGAAGATGTCGAAATCGCTCGGCAACGTGGTCGACCCGGTCAACCTCGTCAATCATTTCGGCCTCGATCCGATCCGCTACTTCTTCCTGCGCGAGGTCTCCTTCGGCCAGGACGGCAGCTATAGCGAGGAGGGCATCGCGACCCGCATCAACTCGGACCTCGCCAACGGCATCGGCAACCTCGCCAGCCGCTCGCTGTCGATGATCGTCAAGAACTGCGACGGCAAGGTGCCGGAGTGCGGCGCGCTGTCCGAGGCCGACAGCGCCATGCTCGCCTCCGTCGATGCGCTGCATGCGCTGACGCGCGAGGAGATGGGCAGGCAGCAGATCCACAAGGCGCTCGCCGCGATCATCGCCGTCGTCTCCGAGGCCGACCGCTATTTCGCCGGCGAAGCGCCCTGGGCGCTGAAGAAGACCGATCCCGTGCGCATGGGCACCGTGCTCTACGTGACGGCGGAGGTCGTTCGCCAGATCGCGATCCTGCTTCAGCCCTTCATGCCGAAATCCGGCCGCAAGCTGCTCGATCTCGTCGCCGCGCCCGTCGAAAAGCGCGATTTCGCGGCGCTCGGCGAAGCCGGCCGCCTCGTCAGCGGCACGCCGCTGGAAGCGCCGAGCCCGGTCTTCCCGCGCTATGTCGCGCCCGAGGCGTAAATGCTGATCGACACGCACTGCCATCTGGATTTCCCCGACTTCGAAGCGGAGCGCGACGCCATCGTCGCGCGGGCGCACGCTGCCGGGGTGAAGCAGATGATCACCATCTCGACCCGGGTGAAAAAATTTCCGACGATCCTGGCGATCGCGGAAAAATATCCGTCCGTCTTCTGCTCGGTCGGCACGCATCCGCACAATGCGGACGAGGAG
>CAMLOC010000390.1 GCA_946481465.1 uncultured Shinella sp.
AATCAACCGGCCGGCGAGGTTGCGCGGCGCTTATGCAGCTATCAAAATTGCTGACTGGATCGGCCGGGCGGAATGTGTCACAGCGCTTCCATTCCCGCTCTTCGAGTTTACGCCATGACCGACATCACCGCCTCCTCTCCCGCCACGGGCGCCGCCCGGCTCGGCGTGCTGCTGATGCTGCTCGGCATGGTGATGTTCTCGCTGAACGACGTGCTCGGCAAATGGCTCGTCTCGACCTATTCCGTCGGCCAGCTCATGCTGATCCGCAGCCTCGCCGCGACGGTGGTGCTCGCCCCCTTCTTCTGGAAGGTCGGCTGGCGACGGCTCGTCGATGTCGAGCGGCCGAAGCTGCACCTGCTGCGCTCCGTCCTCTTCGCCATCGAGGCCTCGGGCTTCTATTTCGCCGTCGCCTACATGCCGCTTGCCGATGCCATGACCTACTGGCTCGCCGCGCCGATCTACGTCGCGGCCATGTCGCCGCTGCTGCTCGGCGAGAAGGTCGGCTGGCGGCGCTGGACGGCGATCATCGTCGGCTTCGTCGGCGTGGTGATCGCGCTGGAGCCGTCGAAGGACACGTTCACCCTGCCGGCCCTCGTCGCGCTTGCCGGCAGCCTTGCCTTCAGCCTCGCCATGGTGCTCGGCCGCACGCTGCGCGCGACGCCGGATACGACGCTGGTGTTCTGGCAGGTGGCGGGCGCGGCGATCTTCGCCGGCATCTGGTGCCTTGCCGACCCCGCCGGCTGGGCGCCGGTCAGCGGCGTCGACTTCGGCCTGCTCAGCCTGCTCGGCATCGTGGCGATGAGCGCGCACATGCTGGTCAACCGCTCGCTGAAGCTGGCGGATGCGGCAACGGTCGTGCCGCTGCAATATTCGCTGCTGCTCTGGGCGGTCGTCTTCGGCTGGGTGTTCTTCGGCGATGCGCCGCGGCCGGCCATGCTGGTCGGCGCCGGGTTCATCGTCGCCTCCGGCCTCTTCATCTTCTTCCGCGAGCAGCAGCTGAAGCGCCGCGCCTGAGCGGCCACCCGGGCCCTGTTTTCGTGAAGCGGCCGCCGTAAAGGTGCGGCCGGCGGCGGGATCGCCGTGTGAAAAACAATCTATACAATCTTTATAGAATGTGATCTTTTTAGCCGGTTAAGCCTGCACGCCCTGAAACGCCAATCCGCGAGGAGCAGACGACATGGGTATGATTTCATCAGCGCTCGACCGTCCGCCGCGAACCGCCGCCGTCATCGGCAGCGAGGACGAGGCGTTGACCGTCGCCGGCACGCTTGCCGGCATTTTTTCGAACGGGGAGGCCGCGCAAACGGCGCAGGCCCGTCTCGATCTCCTGTCCCGTTCCGGCCTGTTCGGCATTTCCGTGCCGACCGAGCACGGTGGCATCGACGTTTCCAACACCGTGCTGGCCGATGTCTGCGCCACGGCCGCGGCGCAATCGGCGACGCTTGCCGATATCCTGGCCGCCCATTTCGTGGCGCTGGAGCACCTGCGCAGCGACGGCACGGACGGCCATCGCACGGTGGTGTTTTCCGCCGCGCTGGCCGGCGCCCGGCTCTGCCGCGCCACCGCCCGGCGCAACGGGCAGGATGCCGATGCGCTGCCGCTGGCCTCGAGCGGCCTTGGCTGGCGTTTGAGCGGCGAAGCGCTCTGTACGCCCTGCACGCGCCATGCGGACTGGCTTCTGGTGCCGGCGCGCGGCGATGGCGGCCGGGCGGCGGGGGTGCTCCTGGCGACGCGCGTCGAAGGCCTACACTACGTCGCCAACAGTTGCGAGCCGGCGGACAGGACGGCCCCGTCGGCCGAGCACGTTCTTTTCAAGGATGTGGCCGTCGATGCGGACGCCGTGCTGCCGCTTTCGGCCGAGGCGACCGTGCCGCAATCGCTCGACCTGCTTCTGGAGGCCGCCCGGCAGATCGGCGCGGGCCGGCGCCTCCTGTCGCGCCTGCTGGCGGAGCGGACGGACGATCTCCTCGATGCCGGCCTGCTGGCCGCCCGGCTCGCCGCCGCGCAGGCGATGACGGCCGAAGCGGGCCGCGCCATCGACGCCGCCCAGATCGGCCTTGCGGAGCAGCATCGCACGAACGCCTTTCTTGCCGCCGCGGCCGCGCTCGCCGTGGCGCACGAGGCCGCAAGCCACCTGCGCCTTGCGACCGACCGAACAACCCAGCCGGCGCCGCTGCCGCCTGCACTGGCGGCTGCGCTAAGGGAAAGCGGCCGGCTGCGGCGCGAGGGGCACCCGCATCCGCCGGAGGAGGAAGGTTAGGAATATCCGCGAAAGCGCCCGGCCTATCCGGCGCGCTTTTCCAGTTCGTCCTCTTCGATCATCGCGCTGGCGCCGGGCACGGCGACGAACTGTTCGAGCGTCATCGTGTCGAGGATGGAGGCGATGGCGTCGCGCACGTCGGTCATCGCGCGGCGGACCTGACAGGCTTCCGGATCGGCGCAGTCTTCGCAGGCCTCGTAGGCGGTGCGGCTGGCGCAGCGGATCGGCGCCAGCGGGCCGTCGAGCACGCGGATGGCGTGGCCGATGCGGATTTCGGACGCGGCATGCGACAGCGAATAGCCGCCGCCCGGGCCCTTCTTGGAGCGCAGCATGCCGGCATTGCGCAGTTCCAGGAGGATCGTGTCGAGAAACTTCTTCGGAATGTTGTTGCGAAGCGCGATCTCGCTGACGAAGGCGGTTTCGCCGGGCGCCAGCCGGGCCAGGTCCACCAGGGCCTTCAGTCCGTATTTTCCCTTTTTCGTCAGCATGTCGGCCTGCTTTCCATCAGCATATGTGCATCGCCGGATATGCCCGGCAGCGCGGACGCGCAGATCGCGTCCCGCTCGGTTTTCATCCGTCGTCCTCGGGAAGATCGATCGGTGCACCCATGACGGGTGATTCTGGCTCATTCTTGGCACGGAAGTGCGAAAAACATATAAAAACAATATAATTTATTTTTCAGCGATCCCGCAAGGAAATTGGCATTTTTGCCAAATGCTTATGCGGATTTTCCAGCCATGCGTGCCCATTTGGCATCATTTTTCGTTGCAGCGGCCGCCGCCGCCGCTTCAACCGCGATGGTCGAGGCGGGCGGTCAGGCGGTCGCCCAGCCACTGGATGCCGCAGACGAGGACGATCAGCACGGCCACCACCGCCACCATCACCGAGGTCTCGAAGCGCTGGTAGCCGTAGCGGATGGCGAGGTCGCCGAGGCCGCCCGCGCCGATCGCGCCGGCCATGGCGGAGGCGCCGATCAACGTGACCAGTGTGACGGTGAAGCCCGTGACGATGCCGGGCAGCGCCTCGGGGATCAGCACTTCGCGCACGATCGTCCAGCGATTGCCGCCCATCGCCCGCACCGCCTCGATCAGGCCGCGGTCGACCTCGCGCAGCGACACCTCGGCGATGCGCGCATAGTAGGGCGTTGCGGCGATGGCGAGCGGCACGATGGCCGCCCAGGTGCCGATCGACGTGCCGACGATGAAGCGCGTGACCGGTATGAGCGCGACGAGCAGGATGATGAAGGGCACGGAACGGAAGCCGTTGATGACGGCGCCGAGGGTGCGGTTGATCCAGAGGCTTTCCGCGATGCCGCCGCGGGCGGTCGCGACCAGCGCAAGGCCGAGCGGCAGGCCGAAGACGAGCGAGATGACGCCGGAGGCGGCCGTCATCACGATGGTCTCCCACAGCGAGCGGACGAGAAGTTCAAGCATGACCGGCGACATGGCCGAGGACCTCCACCTGCGCGCCGAAGCGCTCTGCCAGGGTTGTGAAACGCACGGCGGCCTCGGCCGGCACGGCGATGAAGAAACGGCCGACCGCCTGTTCCTGGATATGGTCGACGCCGCCATGGACCAGCCGGTAGCCTTCCGGGAACTCCGCGGAAAGCTGCTGGAAGAGCGGTCCCGTGGCGGCTGGGCCGGCGATGTCGAGGCCGAGGATGGCCTCGCCCGTCACATCGGCCACGAGCCTTCCTGCGATATGGCCGGGAAGCTGCGGGCGGATGCCGCTGAGCAGGCTTTTGGTCGTCTGTGCACGGGGCGTCGCGAAGACCTGCCAGACCGGCCCCTCCTCCACGATGCGGCCGGCATCGAGCACCGTCACGCGGTCGGCCACCGAGCGCACCACCTCCATCTCATGGGTGATGAGGAGGATGGTGAGGCCGAGCTTGCGGTTGATGTCCTTCAAAAGGGCGAGGATCGCGCGGGTCGTCTCCGGGTCGAGCGCCGAGGTCGCCTCGTCGAACAGCAGCAGCGCCGGCTTGGCGGCAAGCGCCCGGGCGATGCCGACGCGCTGCTTCTGGCCGCCGGACAGTTCGGACGGATAGGCCTTCGCCCTGCCCGAAAGGCCGACGAGGTCGATGAGTTCGGCCGCGCGCGCCAGACGCTCCGCCTTCGGCCAGCCCTCGATCTTCAGCGGCAGGGCGACATTCTCCTCGACGGTCTTGGCCGAGAGCAGGTTGAAGTGCTGGAAGATCATGCCGATGCGCCGGCGCAGCGGCTGCAGGTCCGCCTCGCTGAGGCCGGTGATCTCGCGGCCTTCGATCGCGATGCTGCCGCTGTCCGGCCGTTCGAGGCCGTTGAGGCAGCGGATGAGCGTCGACTTG
>CAMLOC010000391.1 GCA_946481465.1 uncultured Shinella sp.
CCACCCTCTAACGTCACCCTCGGCCTTGCGCCGAGGGTCCATGCGGCACCCGCGGCGTGGATGGTCGGGTCAGGTCCGACCATGACGGAGGAGAGGGCGATGGCGCTTCGCGGTGATCGGAGGGCTGGCCTGGGGCCGGGCTGGAACCGCCCTCAATCGTAAAACGCCTCGACGAACTTGCGCCGCCCCAGCATGAAGGCATCGGCGACATGGCGCAGCGGTGCGAGGTCGACATCCGATGTTCCGCTCTTCACCAGTTCGGCGAAGCGCTTGTAGAGCATCGGATATTCCTGCTCCGGCTCCTCGTGCGCCAGCTTGCCGTCGAGGGAGAGCTTCGCGCCGCCCTCCGACAGGACCATCGCGCCGGCCTCGGTCTCGGCAACGATGTCCCAGCTCTGCTTGCCGGTCTGCCGCCAGTCGAATTCGGCGGCAAGATCGAGGCCCTTGGCATCGGTGAAGGTCATCGCGGCGGCGATCGGCGCGTCGCGGTTTTCCGGGAATTCCAGCGTGGCCGCGGTGATGAAGGCCGGGCGCGGCAGGATATGGGTGACGATGGAGAGCGCGTTGATGCCCGGATCGAAGACGCCGAGGCCGCCCGCCTGCCAGATCCATTCCTGGTTCGGATGCCAGTGGCGCACGTCCTCCTTCCAGATCACCCGCATGGAGCGGATCGTCGTGCCGGCGAGGAAGGCCTTTGCGGCTTCCACGGCCGGCGCATAACGCGAATGCCAGCTTGCAAAGAGCGTCAGCCCCTTCGACGCGGCGAGCGCCTCGAGGTCGGCGACTTCCGACAGCGTCGCGCCCGGCGGCTTTTCCAGGAAGACGTGCTTGCCGGCCGACAGCGCCTTTTCGGCCGCCTCGTAGCGGTATTGCGGCGGCATGCAGAGCGAGACGGCCTCGATCGCGGGCGCCGCGGCCAGCATCTCGTCAATGGACTTGAAATTGTCGATGCCGTCGACCGTGCCGTGACGGCTCGCCGCGGCGATCAGCCTGTAGTCGGCATTCTTCGCGACGGCCGGAAGATGCTGGTCGCGCACGATCTTGCCGACGCCGACGATTGCGAGATTGATCGGGGACATGGCTCCACCCTCATTTGTATGATGATTTGGCGCTGTTGTAGCAGAACCGCGGATAGGGGCAAGGGTGCCCGTGCGTGCGGAATTGCCTATCGTTTGTGCAATGCGGCCGAAGCCCTCTTCGCCTTTCGTCTAATGCAGGCCCTCAGGCCGGGAAAACCGGACCACGGACTTGAAACGGGTCTTGAAATCGGCACTCTGGCTGTGCTTGGCACCAAAGCAATAACACACCAAGCGGGGAGGAGTTCTCATGAAAGCGCTGCTGGCCTTCAGCCGGCTCATCGACGTTGTCACGGAAAATATCGGGAAGGCCGTCGGCTGGCTCATCCTGGTCGCCGTGCTCGTCAGTGCCGGAAATGCCGTCGTCCGAAAAGCCTTCAACACATCGTCCAATGCCTGGCTCGAGGCGCAATGGTATCTCTTCGGCGGTGCCTTCATGCTCGCCGCCGCCTATACGCTGGCGCAGAACGAGCACATCCGCATCGACGTGGTCTACGGCAAGTTCTCGCGCCGGGTACAGCACTGGATCGACCTTCTTGGCCATTGCCTCTTCCTGATGCCCTTCGTGCTGCTGATGGTCTATTTCCTCGTGCCCTATGTCGCGATGTCCTACCGCTCGGGTGAAGGCTCCTCCAGCGCCGGAGGCCTCATCGTCTGGCCGGCCAAGGCCGTGCTGCTTGCCGGCTTCGTGCTGCTCGCCTTCCAGGGCGTTTCCGAGATCATCAAGAAGATCGCCATCATGCGCGGCGACATGGAGGATCCGACGCCCTACGTGCCGTCGCATGCCCCGCTCGAATCGGCCATCGCAGAGGAGAAGGGCGCATGATCGAGTTCATCGCGGAAAACCTCGCGCCGATCATGTTCATGTCGCTGATCGTGTTCCTGCTGCTGGGCTACCCGGTGGCGTTCTCGCTGGCGGCGAACGGCCTGCTCTTCTTCATCATCGGCGTGGAACTCGCGCCGCTGTCCGATTCGATCAATCTTTCCTGGCCGCTGCTCAATGCCATGCCGGAACGGCTCTGGGGGGTGATGTCGAACGACACGCTGCTCGCCATTCCCTTCTTCACCTTCATGGGGATCGTGCTGGAGAAATCCGGCATGGCCGAGGACCTGCTCGACACGATCGGCCAGCTTTTCGGGCCGATCCGCGGCGGCCTTGCCTATGCGGTCATCTTCGTCGGGGCGCTGCTTGCGGCCACCACCGGCGTCGTCGCCGCCTCGGTCATCGCCATGGGCCTGATCTCGCTGCCGATCATGCTGCGCTACGGCTATGACCGGTCGATCGCCTCGGGCGTCATCGCGGCCTCCGGCACGCTGGCGCAGATCATCCCGCCGTCGCTCGTCCTCATCGTGCTCGCCGACCAGCTCGGCCGCTCGGTCGGCGACATGTATGCCGGCGCGCTCATCCCGGGCCTGGTGCTGACCGGGCTCTACATGGGCTACATCCTGCTGATGACCTTCCTCAAGCGGGACTCCATGCCGGCGCTGCCGCTGGAGGCGCGCTCGCTCGGCGCGGGTGTCACGTCGCTTGCCATCGCGCTGGCGGTCGCGGCCGGCTTCGCCTATGCCGCGCATATCTACCTCTACCCGACCCAGGGCGAGAACGCCGACATCCTCGGCGCGACCGTCGGCGTCATCTTCATCTATATCGTGGCGGTGGCCGACAAGGCGCTGAACACCAACATGATGTCGCGGCTTGCCCAGCAGGTCATCATCGTGCTGATCCCGCCGCTGGCGCTGATCTTCCTCGTGCTCGGCACGATCTTCCTCGGCATCGCCACGCCGACGGAAGGCGGCGCCATGGGCGCGGTCGGCGCGCTTGCCATGGCGGCGGCCAAGGGCCGGCTGAGCATGGAGGTCGTCCGTTCCGCGCTGACGGCCACCACGCGGCTTTCGGCCTTCGTGCTGTTCATCCTCATCGGCGCCCGCGTCTTCTCGCTCACCTTCTACGGCGTGAACGGGCATCTGTGGGTCGAGCACCTGCTGGTCTCGATGCCGGGCGGCGAAACGGGCTTCCTGATCGCGGTGAACCTGCTGGTCTTCTTCCTGGCGTTCTTCCTCGATTTCTTCGAGCTTGCCTTCATCATCGTGCCGCTGCTGGCGCCGGCGGCCGACAAGCTCGGCATCGACCTCATCTGGTTCGGCGTGCTGCTCGGCATCAACATGCAGACGAGCTTCATGCACCCGCCCTTCGGCTTCGCGCTGTTCTACCTGCGCTCGGTCGCCGCCCGTGTCCCCTATCTCGACAAGGTGACCGGCAAGGTGACCCAGCCGGTGACGACGGCGCAGATCTACTGGGGCGCCGTGCCCTTCGTCGGCATCCAGATCGTCATGGTGGCGCTCACCATCCTCTTCCCGGGCATGGTCATGCACTACAAGGGCGAGGGGACCGGGGTGGATCCGGCCACCATCAAGATCGAGGTGCCCGGCTTCGGCGGCGGCCTGACGCTGCCCGATAACGGCGGCGGCCTCGGCCTGCCGGGCGGCCTGCAGCTTCCCGCCGGCAACCCGCTGGACGGCAGCAGCGGCGAAAAGCCCGCCGAGGGTGGCGGAGAGAAGCCCGCGACGGACCTTTCGGCGCCTCCGTCGTTCAATTGACGGGTAAAGGAATGAACCACGAAGGGCCGGCGAAAGCCGGCCCTTTCTCGTTGGGGAATACCAACGCTCTCCACCGTCATCCTCGGGCTTGACCCGAGGATCCACCCCCACGGAACGGCTTTGCTTGTGGCGTGGATCCTCGGGTCAAGCCCGAGGATGACGGTGGAGAGGTGGGGGGTATGAGGAAGAGGGAGCCAAAGCGAAAGCCAAGGCGAAGGAGCGGTGAAGGCAGAGACGATGGAGGTGAAAGCGGAGGCAGGGTGCCGAGCCGGGCATCCGCGCTGCCAAGCAAAAACCCCGGGGCATCGCTGCCCCGGGGTTTTTCGTGCGTGGCTGATGCAGCGCTTACAGCTTGTTGCTGCGCTGCTGGATCATCATGAACGTGTCGTAGTTGTATTCGGCGATCTGGGCGTTGAGGTAATACTCGCCGCGGAAGGCCTTGATCGAGTCCCAGATCTTCTTGAAGGTCGGGTTCGAGGCTTCCATCTCGGCATAGACCTCGTTGGAGGCGTCGAAGCAGGCCGACAGGATTTCCTGGCTGAACGGGCTGAGCTTCGCGCCGGCGGCGACGAGGCGCTTGATGGCCGAGGGGTTCAGGTAGTCGTATTTCTGCAGCATGTTCGCGTCGGTCGCCTGGCAGGCCGTGCGCAGCAGCGACTGGTAGGCCTTCGGCAGGCCGTCATAGGCCGCCTTGTTGAACATGGCGTGCACCGTCGGGCCGCCTTCCCACCAGCCGGGATAGTAGTAGTAGGGCGCGACCTTGTAGAAGCCGAGCTTCTCGTCGTCATAGGGGCCGACCCATTCGGCGGCGTCGATCGTGCCCTTTTCGAGCGAGGGATAGATGTCGCCGCCGGCGATCTGCTGCGGCACGACGCCGAGCTTCTCGACGACCTTGCCGGC
>CAMLOC010000392.1 GCA_946481465.1 uncultured Shinella sp.
GACGACAATCACGGTGGACGAGGTGCTCGACCGCGCCGGCGCCGGCGCCTATCAGCGGCGGCTTCTGGCGATCTTCGGCCTGGTCTGGACGGCCGATGCGATGCAGGTGCTCGCGGTCGGCTTCACGGCCGCGTCGATCGCCGCCACGTTCGGCCTTACCGTCCCGCAGGCCTTGCAGACCGGCACGCTCTTCTTCCTCGGCATGCTTCTCGGCGCCGCCGGCTTCGGCCGGCTTGCCGATCGCATAGGCCGGCGGCGGGTCCTGATCATCACCGTCGCCTGCGACGCCCTTTTCGGCACGCTCTCCGTCTTCGCGCCCGATTTCACCATCCTGCTCGTTCTGCGCTTTCTCACCGGCGTGGCCGTGGGCGGCACGCTGCCGGTCGATTATGCGATGATGGCGGAGTTCCTGCCGGCACGAAACCGCGGCCGCTGGCTGGTCATGCTCGAAGGCTTCTGGGCGGTCGGTACGCTCATCGTCGCGCTCGTCGCCTGGGCCGTCAGCCTTGCGGGCATTGCCGACGGCTGGCGCTACATCTTCGCGGCGACGGCCATTCCGGCGCTGATGGGCATCGGCCTGCGCTTCCTGGTGCCCGAATCCCCGCTCTACCTCCTGCGTCTTGGAAAGATGCAGGAGGCGAAAGGCGTTCTCGACAGGATCCTCCGTGTCAACGGCAAGGCGCCGCTGGCGGCGGATGTGCCCCTGGTGCAACCTCCCGGCGTCGGAGAGCCCGGCATCTTCGGCGCGGATCTGCGCCGGCGCAGCGTGATGATCCTGGTGATCTGGTTCCTGGTCTCGGTCTCCTATTACGGCGTCTTCACCTGGCTGCCGCCGAAGCTTGCGGGCGAGGGGTTCGGCTTCGTCCGTGGCTACGGCTTCCTCGTCTTCCTCGCCCTGGCCCAGATCCCCGGCTATGCGCTGGCTGCCTACGGCGTCGAGACCTGGGGCCGCCGGCCGACGCTGGCGGGCTTCTGCCTGCTTTCGGCGCTGGGCTGCCTGCTGTTCGTCGTCGCCGGCACGGGAACGCTGATCGGTGCCTCCCTGCTGATCATGAGCTTCGCGCTGCTCGGCACCTGGGGCGCGCTCTACGCCTTCACCCCGGAACTCTACCCGACGGCATCGCGGGCGACCGGCATGGGCACGGCGGGAGCCGTCGCCCGGCTTGGCGGCCTCCTGGCGCCGTCGCTGACGGGGCTTGTCGTGCAGCAGGGCTTCGGCCTTGCCATCGGCATCTTCGCCGGCCTCCTGGTCGCCGCGGCCATTGCGGCCTTCCTGATCGATGCGGAGACGCGGCAGGCATCGCTGGCCTGACGAGGCGCCATCCGCCTGCGCGGTTTCGCGCCGTTGCAAACCCTTGTGCTTGCGACGCCCGTCGTGGCATTAGGATGCCTTCCTGCGGAGAACGGTACATGATCAAGAACACGATGGCCGGCCGGCCATGGAAGAGCCTGGTGCTCGCAGCGTCCCTTTTCATGGGGACGGCCGCGCATGCGACGCCCGTGCTCGTCGTGGATGCCGACAATCACCAGGTGCTGCACGAGGAGGACGCCGGGGTGCCCTGGTATCCCGCCTCGACGACCAAACTCATGTCGGCGCTCGTCGTCTTCGAGGCCATCCGCGCCGGCGAGGTGAACCTTGCGACGCCGGTCGTCATGTCCCGCAACGCGACGAAGCAGGCCTTCCTCGAATCGGGCCTTACCCTGGGGCGGACGATGACGCTCGAGGATGCGCTTTTTGCCATGATCACCGCGTCGGCAAACGACGTCGCCGTGGCCCTTGCGGAAACCGTGGCCTCCGACGAGGCATCCTTCGTGCGGCGCATGAACGAGACGGCGGCCCGCATCGGGCTCACCGGCACGCATTTCTCCAATCCGAACGGCCTGTTCGACCGCAAGAACTATACGACTGCCCGCGACCTTGCGCTGCTGGGCATGGAGGTGGATCGGCTTTTTCCGGAATATCGCCGCTTCTTCCTCGCCTCGGCCGTGACGATCGACGGTAAGGAGATCAAGTCCAACAACCTGCTGCTGACCCGGTTCAGCGGCACGATCGGCATGAAGACGGGCTTCCTGTGCGCCTCGGGGCGGAACTATGTCGGGCTGGCCGCGCGCAACGGACGGCGCGTCATGGTGGTTATCCTGGGCGCGACGACCGAGCGCGAACGTAACGAGCGGTCGGCGCAATACCTGACGCAGGCCTTCGACGACCGCCTGTCCTCGGGTGCCGGGCTTCTGGAGAACCTGCGCAACCGGACGGACGTGGCGCCGGAGGACATGCGCATCCGCCTGTGCACGGACAAGAGCGCAGCCTACGAGGCGAGCCGCGATGCGCTTTACCCGATGGGCCTGCCGGGGCATGAGACCTATCTGCAGGACCCGACGCCGGGGCAGGTCCACGCGATCGGCACCTGGGCCACCGACACGGTGGACGACGTGCCGGTCCCCAAGCGCCGTCCGTCCTGAACGGCGCGGCCGGCCAAGTCTCAGGCGTAGCGGCTGACGGCGAGGTCCGTCGCGTCGATCTCCGGCTTTTTCCCGGAAACGAGGTCGGCGACGAGGCGGGCGGAACCCGAGCTCATCGTCCAGCCGAGCGTGCCGTGGCCGGTGTTAAGATAGAGGCCGGCGACCTTCGTCGGGCCGATCACCGGCGTGCCGTCCGGCGTCATCGGCCGAAGGCCCGACCAGAAGCTCGCCTTGGACACGTCGCCGCCCGGGAAGAGGTCGGTGACGGAGTGCTGCAGCGTCAGGCGGCGGGGCTCGCCGAGGTCGTTGGTATAGCCGGAGATCTCCGCCATGCCGCCGACGCGGATGCGGTCGCCGAGGCGGGTGATGGCGATCTTGTAGGTCTCGTCCATCACGGTCGATTCAGGGGCGCGCGTGGCATCGGTGATCGGGATCGTCAGCGAATAGCCCTTGACCGGATAGACCGGCAGGCGGATGCCGTGCGGGCGCACGAGGAGCGGCGAGAAGCTGCCGAGCGCGACGACCACGGCATCGGCCTGAAGCCTTCCATGCGCGGTGACGACGCCGGTGACGCGGCCGCCCTCCACGTCGAGGCCGCGGATGATGCTGCCGTAGTTGAAGGTGACGCCGAAGGCCTTTGCCTTTTCCGCCAGCGCACCCGCGAACTTGAAGCAGTCGCCGGTCTCGTCCTTCGGCGTCAAAAGACCGCCGACGATCTTTTCGCGCACATGCTTCAAGGCCGGTTCGACGCGGATGCAGCCCTCGGGATCGAGCACTTCATAGGGAATGCCGTCGGCGGCGAGCGCCTTGACGTCCTTGGCCGAGGCGTCGAGCTGGGCTTCGCTGCGGAAGAGCTGCAAGGTGCCCTGCATGCGCTCGTCATAGGTGATGCCGGTCTCTTCGCGCAGCGCGGCGAGCGAGACGCGGCTGTAGTCGGCAAGGCGCAGCATGCGGCTCTTGTTGAGCGCATAGCGCGCCGAGGTGCAGTTGCGCAGCATCTGCGCCATCCAGGCGAGCATGGCCATGTCGACCTTGGGGCGCAGGATCAGCGGCGCATGCTGCATGAACAGCCATTTCATCGCCTTCATCGGAATGCCGGGCGCGGCCCAGGGCGAGCAATAGCCGAAGGAAACCTCGCCGGCATTGGCAAAACTCGTCTCCAGTGCCGGGCCGGGCTGGCGGTCGACGACCGTGACCTCGTGGCCGGCGCGGGCAAGCTGGTAGGCGGAGGTGACGCCGACGATGCCGGCGCCAAGAACGATGACTTTCATGATGTCCTCATAGGAGAAGAAGAAGGCTCAGCGGTACTGCCGCCGGTAACGGTGGCCGAGGCCGGTCAGGATTTCGTAGGCAATGGTGCCGGCATCGCGCGCCACGTCCTCCAGGCTCTGGTGTGGGCCGAGGATCTCGACGTGGCTGCCGAGTGTGAGGCGGTCCTCCGGCAGGGCGGAGACGTCGATGGTGATGCTATCCATCGATACCCGCCCGACGATGGGCAGGCGCACGCCGTCGCAATAGGCGGCGCCCCGGCCGGAGAGGCTTCGCGGCAGGCCGTCGGCATAGCCGGCGGCGATGGTGGCAAGGCGCGCCGAGCCGGCCGTGACATGGGCGGCGCCGTAGCCGACGCGCGTGCCGGCGGGCACGGTGCGCACCTGCACCACGGCGACGTCGAGGCGGACGACCAGCTCCATCGGGTTCGCCCGGCCGGCGGTCGGCGCGCCGCCATAGAGCGCGATGCCGGGGCGAGCGAGCACGCCGTGATAGGCCTTGCCGAGGAAGATGCCGCCCGAATTGGCAAAGCAGATATCGACGCCGGGAAACTCCGCCGCAACGCGCTCCATCTCGGCGCGCTGGTCTTCGTTCTGTTCGTTCTCTGCATCGTCGGCGCAAGCGAGGTGGCTCATCACAAAGAGGACATCGATGCTGCTGCCGGCGCCGGCGAGGCCGGCAAGTTCCTTGCGTTCCTCCGGCGGCACGCCGAGGCGTGACATGCCGGTGTCGAATTGCAGCACCGCCGGCAGCGTGCGGCCGAGGGCCTTCGCCATGCCGCTCCACGCGTGCCATTGTTCCAGCGAATTGACGACCGGCACGATATTCTCGTGG
>CAMLOC010000393.1 GCA_946481465.1 uncultured Shinella sp.
CGCCGATTATTTCAAGCGCATCCGCGCCATCTGCGACCGCTACGGCGTGCTGCTCGTCCTCGACGAGGTGATGTGCGGCATGGGCCGCACCGGCACGCTGCATGCCTGTGAGCAGGAAGACATTTCGCCGGACCTGATGACCATCGCCAAGGGGCTCGGCGGCGGCTACCAGCCGGTCGGCGCCGTGCTCCTCTCGGAAAAAATCTTCGAGGCCTTCGCCGGCGGCTCCGGCTTCTTCCAGCACGGCCACACCTATATGGGCCATCCGATGGCCGCCGCCGCCGGCCTTGCCGTGCAGCAGGTGATCCGGCGCGAGAACCTGCTCGCCAACGTCGTCGCCATGGGCACGGAACTGGAGCGCCAGCTCGTCGAGCGCCTGGGCAACCACCACCATGTCGGCGACATCCGCGGGCGCGGCCTGTTCCGTGGCGTCGAGCTCGTCGCCGAACGCGCGAGCAAGCGGCCCTTCGATCCGAAACTCAAGCTCAACGGCCTGATCAAGAAGGAAGCCATGGCGCGCGGCCTGATGGTCTATCCGATGGGCGGCACGATCGACGGCCGGCAGGGCGACCATGTGCTCATCGCCCCGCCCTTCATCGTCGAACGCGCGGACATCACGCGCATCGTCGAGCGGCTGGGCGACGCCATCGACGCCGCCGTCGGCGCGCTTCCACACGCATAACCAAGCAAAGGGGAACGACCATGAAACTGCGTACCATTCTATTTGCCGCCTTCGCATCGGCCCTCGCCTTCGGCCAGAGCGCGCGGGCCGAGGACCTTGTGGTCGCCACCGACACGGCCTTCGTGCCCTTCGAGTTCAAGGAAGGCGACAAATATGTCGGCTTCGACATCGACATGTGGGACGCCATCGCCAAGGAGATCGGCGTCACCTACACGCTGCAACCGATGGACTTCAACGGCATCATCCCCGCGCTCCAGACCAAGCAGGTGGACGTGGCGCTCGCCGGCATCACCATCAAGGACGAGCGCAAGAAGGCCATCGACTTCTCCGACGGCTACTATGACAGCGGTTTCCTGCTGATGGTGCCGGCGGACAGCACGGTCCAGAGCGCCGAGGACCTGAAGGGCAAGATCCTGGCGACGAAGACCGGCACCTCGGCGACGGACTACGCCAAGGAACACTTCAAGGAGACGGAGCTTCGCCAGTTCCCGAACATCGACAACGCCTATCTGGAACTCCAGACCGGCCGCGTCGACGCCGCCATGCACGACACGCCGAACGTGCTCTACTACGTGAAGACGGCCGGCGGCGGCAAGGTGAAGGCCGTCGGCGAGCAGATGATGGCCCATCAATACGGCATCGGCTTTCCGAAGGGCAGCGAGCTGGTCGCCAAGGTCAATGCAGCGCTCGCCAACATGAAGAAGGACGGCCGCTACACCGAGATCTACAAGAAGTGGTTCGGCGCCGAGCCGAAGCTCTGACGCCTTAGCCCCGGGCGCGCCGGCACGGCGGGCGCGCCCTCCTCACGCCGGGGAGCCAATCCATGGAATTCGACTGGTCCGTCATCGGTGAGGCCATGCCCGCTTTGCTCAGCGGCGCGCGCCTCACCATCCTCATCACGCTCGCCGGCCTCGTCGGCGGCCTTGCCGTCGGCTTCGTCGCGGGCTTGATGCGCGCCTATGGCAATGCGTTCCTGAACGCCGTCGCCTTCGCCTATATCGAGCTCATCCGCGGCACGCCGATCGTCGTGCAGGTGATGTTCATCTATTTCGCGCTGCCGGTGCTCGCCGATATCCGCGTCAACCCGATGACCGCCGCCGTCACGGCGATCGTCGTCAATGCCGGCGCCTATATCGCGGAGATCGTGCGCGGCTCGTTCCTCTCCGTGCATCGCGGACTGAAGGAGGCCGGCCTGGCGCTCGGCCTGCCGCTGTGGAAGGTGCTGGTCTACATCATCGGCTCTGTCGCCTTCCGCCGCATGATCCCGCCGCTCGGCAACCAGTTCATCGTCAGCCTCAAGGATACCTCGCTGTTCATCGTCATCGGCGTCGGCGAACTCACCCGCCAGGGCCAGGAAATCATGGCGGCCAACTTCCGCGCCGTCGAGATCTGGAGCGCGGTGGCGATCCTCTACCTCCTGATGACCGGAACCCTGACGCTGATCCTGCGCGTCACCGAAAAGAGGATGCGGATCCTATGAGCATCGTGGAATTTCGAAACGTCACCAAGACCTTCGGTCCCGTCGTGGTGCTGCGTGAAGTCGACCTCAACATCGACAAGGGCGAGGTGGTCGTGCTGATCGGCCCGTCCGGTTCGGGCAAGTCGACGCTGCTGCGCTGCATCAACGCGCTGGAGGAGATCAATGGCGGCGACCTCGTCGTCGACAATATCAGCGTCAAGGCCGGCCGCTCGCAGGTGCGCCTCATCCGCCAGGAGGCCGGCATGGTCTTCCAGCAGTTCAACCTCTTCCCGCAGATGACGGCGCTGGAAAACGTCGCCTTCGGCCCCCGCCGCGTGCGCGGAGCGAGCCGCGCCGAGGCCGAGGACCAGGCACGGGCGCTGCTCGCCAAGGTGGGCCTTGCCGAGCGCGGCCACCACTATCCGGCCGAGCTTTCCGGCGGGCAGCAGCAGCGCGTGGCGATCGCAAGGGCGCTCGCCGTCAAGCCGAAGCTGATGCTGTTCGACGAGCCGACTTCCGCGCTCGACCCGGAACTGCGCCACGAGGTGCTGCGCGTCATGCAGGCGCTGGCCGAGGAGGGCATGACGATGATCGTCGTCACGCACGAAATGGCCTTCGCCCGGCAGGTCGGCACGCGGCTGATCTTCATGGAGGACGGCAAGATCGCCGTCGACGGCAAGCCGGCCGACCTGCTCGCCAACCCGGAAAATCCACGCCTGCGGGAGTTCTTGCAGCATGTCCACTGACGCCCGGCTGGGCTTCATCGAGATCGCCGGCCCGCCGCGGGAGATCGGTCTCCAGCTCGGCCGCTTCGGCCGCGACATCGCCCATCGCCACCTCGTGCGCGGCCATGCCTGGGCCTCGGTCCTCGCCTTTCGCGCGGACCCGCGCGTTGCCGCCATGCGCGAACTGGTCGAGGCCCGCTTCCCCGCTTATTGGGCGGAATTGCAGGGCCTCGCCCTCGGCCTCGATCTTCCCTTCGACGACGTCTTCCTGTGGAACTGCCGGGGCGATCTCTGGGCCTTTGCGCCGGACGGCTGCACGACGGTGCAGATACCGGGTGAAGCCCCCCTCCTCGCCCATAACGAGGATGGCGATCCCGGCTTTCGCGGCCATTGCGCGCTCGCCCATGTCCGTCCCGAGGGCGGCACGGCCTTCACCAGCTTCGTCTATCCGGCCTCTATCCCCGGTCACACCTTCGCCGTGACCGCGGCCGGCCTCGTCCAGACCGTCAACAACATCCGCTCCCGCGGTGTCGGCATCGGCCTGCCGCGCATGGTGCTCGGGCGCGCCCTGCTCGATTGCCCGTCGATCGACGCGGCTGTCCGCCTGCTCGAGACAGCGGAACGCGCCGGCGCCTTCCACATGACGCTCGGACAGATGGGCGATCGGCGGCTTGTCGGCGTGGAATTCACCCACAGGCAGTGCTCCGCCGTCACGCTCGACCGGCCGCAATGCCATTCCAACCACCTCGTTCACGCCGGCATGGCCGGGGAACGGCAGGTGGTCACCGGCTCCTCCCGCTCCCGGCAGGAGCGCGCCGACCGGCTCATCGCCGAGGGCGGAAAAGGCCTCGGCGATCCGCGCGCTATCCTGTGGGACACGGGCGTATCGCCGCTGCCGATCTATCGCGCGCAGCCGGACGACCCGGACCACGAGAACACGCTGGCAACCGCCGTTTTCCACATAGGCGCGGACGCCGTCCGCTGGCGGGTCCATGACCGCCCGGGCGAAACGCCGTGTTTCACCATGGACGGCGTTTCACGCAGGGAGCATCCTCACCCGAAGGTATAGGCCGCGATCGATTCCGGCTTCATCTCGATGGAGAAGCCCGGCAGCGAGGGCGGCATGTAGGCGGCGTTCACGATGCGGCAGGGATCGATGAAATGCTCGTGCAGGTGGTCGACATATTCGATCACCCGGCCGTCCTTCGTGCCCGAGATCGCGACATAGTCGATCATCGACAGATGCTGGACATATTCGCAAAGGCCGACGCCGCCGGCATGCGGCCACACCGGCAGGCCGTATTTCGCCGCCATCAGCAGCACGGCGAGCACCTCGTTGAGGCCACCCATGCGGCAACTGTCGATCTGCACGATATCGATCGCCCCGCCGGCGATCATCTGCTTGAAGATGATGCGGTTCTGGCACATCTCGCCGGTAGCCACCTTGACCGGGTGCACGGCTTCGCGGATCGCCTTGTGGCCGGCGACGTCGTCGGGGCTCGTCGGCTCCTCGATGAAGAACGGCTTGTAGGGCTTCAGTTCCGAGACCCAGTCGATCGCCTGCCCGACCTCCCAGATCTGGTTGGCGTCGATCATCATGGTGCGCTCGTCGCCGATCACCTCGCGCGCGATGCGCAGGCGCCGCTTGTCGTCCTCGAGGTCGCGGCCGACCTTCATCTTGATATGGG
>CAMLOC010000394.1 GCA_946481465.1 uncultured Shinella sp.
TGCCGGGACGCATGAGACGATCCACCTCAAGCTTGAGGCTGCCGGCCGGAGCGTCGGCGGGCACGCCTTCGTCGGCCGGATAATCATCCTCAGGAGGCAGCTCATCGGCTTCGTCGCCGCCGAGGCCGACCTTTTCCTTCAGCTTGTCCACGAAGCCTTTCTTTTCGGCAGCGGGGGCGGCGGGCTTGGCCACAGCGGCCTTGGTCACGTCGGTGGTGTCGGCCTTGGGGGCGGCGTTTTTCAGTTCCAGGCCGAGGTCGTCCACGAGGAAGCGGACGTCGCGGTAGGTCAGCGTGATCTTGAACTGCTCGACGAGCTTCTTCTGGACGACGGAAAGATTGTCGCCGGCGGCGACCCAGCCGGCAACGGCCTGCTTTTGTTCGGGAGTCAGAGTCATGATGAAAGGAATATAGCCACGGATGGCGCGGATGGCCACGGATTTGAGGCAAGAGCCGGCAAACGACAAGCCCGAGAGTAGGGCCGGTCTCCGACCGGCCGGATTGCGAGACAGGGCGGCCGGTCAGAGACCGGCCCCACCTCGGCGCGTCACTTGGCCAGCTGGGCCTTGAGGAAGTCCACGCTGCCGCGGACGGAGTCGTCCTGGTCCATCATGTTTTCCACGGTCTTGACGGCGTGGATGACGGTGCCGTGGTCGCGGCCGCCGAAGGCCTCGCCGATTTCCTGCAGGGAGTGGCGGGTGAGCTGGCGGCAGAGATACATGGCGATCTGGCGGGGGAAGGCGATGGCGTTGGGCCGGCGCTTGCTCGTCATGTCGGAGTGCCGGATCTGGTAGTGGTCGGCCACGCGCTTCTGGATGCCCTCGATGTTGAGGCGGTTCTGGGCCTCCTCCATGAGGACGTCCTTGAGCAGGTGCTCGGCGGTGGGGAGGTCGAGGGGCTTGCCGGTGAGGGCGGCGTAGCTCGAGATCTTGATCAGCGCGCCCTCGAGGCGGCGGATGTTCTTCGAGATGTGCTGCGCCATGAACTCGATGACCGGCATGGGCAGGTCGATCTTGAGGGTGGCGGCCTTGGTGCGGAGGATGGCCACGCGGGTCTCGAAGTCGGGCGACTGGATGTCGGCGGACAGGCCCCACTGGAAGCGCGAGACGAGGCGGGCCTCGAGGGTCGCGATCTCGGTGACGGGGCGGTCGCTGGAGAGGACGATCTGCTTCTGGGACTCGAAGAGGTCGTTGAAGGTGTGGAAGAACTCCTCCTGGATGCGCTCCTTGCCGGAGAGGAACTGGATGTCGTCGATCAGGAGCACGTCCACGTTGCGGTAGCGCTGGCGGAACTTGGTCAGCGCGTTCTCCTGGATGGCGTGGATGTATTCGTTGGTGAACTTCTCCGTCGAAAGGTAGGCGATCTTGGCCTCGGGGTTGCGCTGGAGGATGCTGTGCCCGATGGCGTGCATCAGGTGGGTCTTGCCCAAGCCCGTGGAGCCGTGGATGAAAAGCGGGTTGTAGGCCTGCGCGGGGGCCTGGGAGACGGCGAGGGCCGCGGCGTGCGCCAGCTGGTTGTTGGGGCCGACGACGAAGTTCTCGAAGGTGTTGCGCGGGTTGAGCGAGCCGGAGCCTGAGCGCTCGTCGTAGCGGACGGTGCGCTTGGGGGCGGGCTTGGCCTTGGGCTCGGCAACGGCGAGACGGGGGGCCAGGGCGCCGCCGGCATCGACCTTGCGCAGGGTGACCGACACCATGCGGCCGGCGGTCATGCGCAGGCGCTGGGAGATCAGGTCGAGGTAATTGTCGTGGATCCAGATCGCCGCGAAGTCGTTTGGCACACCCAGCGTGACGGCATCCTCCGAGCTCTCCACGCAGCGCATGGGCTCGAACCACATCTGGAACACATCATCGGGGAAGAGCCCCTTGAGGTCGCATTTTACGGTTTCCCAGAGGTTGGTCTGGTGGGTGGGGTGAGACATGGACTTGGCGAAAGGTGACGGGTTTATTCACACCTAGGGACTGGCTGCTGGCTTCCGCCTCTTTCGGGGTCGGTCTCACTCAAGGGAAAATGGGTCTGGAGGCCGTGGCTGCCAGCTTGGGGGAGTGCTGGATCAGTTTGGCGGCCTTTGTCTGGGGGAACCTTGGGTGTTCCGGGCACCGGGGTGCGGCGGAGCTGGCAATGAACAATCGAAAGGGAGAACGGTTAAAAGAGACTTTGCGAATAACGTGAATCAAAAAATGCGTTTCAAGGTCAACTTTCCGACATGTTGTTCACACCAAGTGGGAGCATAACTTTTGCCACTTTGGTGTTGCGAAAAAACATCGGGTCCTCGGGCCCGTTTTTCGCTCGGAAAGTGCGTCGACGCGCCGTTGCGCGGCGCCAGGCGGGGGTCGGTTGGGCGATAAAACGCGGGTGAATCCGCGCGTAACCTTCCGGAGAATTTGTCGCAAGGCGCCGGACCGGGGCCGGCCTGCGGTTCACGCTTCCGCCAACTGGTGCGGCGCCGGGTCGGTCCACTTGCCGTGCTCGCGGATGAGGGCGATGAGACGCGCGTCGGCCTCGGCCTGAGGGATGTTGTATTGGACGCAGTTCTTGCCGACGTAGAGGTTGATCTTGCCGGGGGCGCCGCCGACGTAGCCGAAATCGGCGTCGGCCATCTCGCCGGGGCCGTTTACGATGCAGCCCATGATGGCGATCTTCACGCCCTTCAGATGGCCGGTCTGCGCGCGGATGCGCTGGGTGGTCGTCTGCAGGTCGAAGAGCGTGCGGCCGCAGCTCGGGCAGGCGACAAACTCCGTCTTGGAGATGCGGGCGCCGGCGCCCTGCAGGACATTGTAGACGAGCCGCGTGGCGCGGGCGACGTCGGGCTCGGTTTCGATGCTCACGAGGTCGCCGAGGCCGTCGCACAGCAGGCTGCCGGTGAGGAAACTGGCCTCGATCAGCTTGGAGAGGAAGCTGGGATCGCCGCGGACCGCCGTGGCGGAGGTGTTGCGGATCCAGAGCGGGGCGTTGGAGCCCGCGGCCTTGAGCGCCCCGGCCAGGAGGCGGTAGGCGCCGATGGCGTGGCCGGAGCCGGCGGCGGAGGTCAGCGTGAAGACCAGGCCGGCATCGCCCGCCGCCCGCAGGGCCGGCTCGAAGGCGCCGAAGTCGGCGGGGGCGATCTCGGCGGCGAGGAACTGGCCGTGCCGGCGGACCAGGTCGACAAAGGCCGCAAAAGTCGCCGTGTCGGCGGTGCCGAAAGCCCGCACCAGCATGATTTTGCCTTTGCTCAACGCCAGCAGCGGTTGGATCACCTCGGGCGAGATGGCCGGGCTGATCTCCAGGGCGAGGAAATCAACCGGCAGGGAGGTCCGCGCCGCGGTTTCGCAAAGGGCCGCCAGATCGCCGGCCGAGTTGATGGGCACGAGCAGACCCTCGGCGGGGGTGTCCGTCAGTTTCGGTGCGGCGAGGGCCTGCGCGGCCTCGGACAGCTTGTCCACGGCGCTGATCCGCACGATCACGCGCGGCGGCTGCTCGGGGCCGACCGCGCAGCGGGCCGAGAGGGGCAGGACCGAAGTCTCCCGTTTGTTGAAATGATACGGGTCGAGCGTGTCCCTTGCCGGCCCGGAACGCTCAACGTTCAACCTTGAACCTTCAACAGTCAGGGCTTGGGCGTTGGGCGTTACAGGTTGGGCGATGGATGTTGCCCAAAGGGACATCGCCTTGGCCGCGATGGCCTGCGCCACCGGGATCTCGTAGACCGAATCCTCGGTGAGCGACACGCGGATGGTGTCGCCGAGGCCGTCGAGGAGCAGGGAGCCGATGCCGATGGCGCTCTTGATGCGGCCGTCCTCGCCGTCGCCGGCCTCGGTCACGCCGAGGTGGAGCGGGTAGTGCATGTCCTCCTGCGCCATGCGCTGCACGAGCAGCCGGTAGGCCTGGATCATGACCTTCGGGTTGCTCGACTTCATCGAGAGGATGATGTCGTGGTAAGAATGCGCGCGGGCGATGCGGAGGAATTCGAGGGCGCTCTCGACCATGCCGAGCGGCGTGTCGCCGTAGCGGTTCATGATGCGGTCGGAGAGCGAGCCGTGATTCGTGCCGATGCGCATGGCGCGGCCGAGTTCCTTGGCGCGCTTCACGAGCGGCGAGAAGGCGTCGTGGATGCGCTGGAGTTCCTCGTTGTAGTCGGCGTCGGTGTATTCCTTGACCGCGAACTTCTTCTTGTCGGCGTAATTGCCGGGATTGACGCGGATTTTCTCAACGTGCTCCACGGCCTCCATGGCGGCGGAGGGCAGGAAGTGGATGTCGGCCACGAGCGGGATGTGGCCGAAGCCCGCGGCGCTGAACTGCGCGCGGATGTCCTTCAGGCATTTCGCGGCGGCGACGTTGGGCGCGGTGATGCGGACGATCTCGCAGCCGACCTCGGCGAGGGCGATGGACTGTTTCACCGTGGCGGCGATGTCCTGCGTGTCGCTGGTCGTCATGGACTGCACGCGGATGGGGTGGGCGCCGCCGACGCCCACGCCGCCGACCTTCACCTCGACGGTGCGGCGGCGGACGGTCTGAAAACGGGAAACGCAATAGGACATGAGGAGGAGAAGTAA
>CAMLOC010000395.1 GCA_946481465.1 uncultured Shinella sp.
CGCAGTTCGGCCTGATCCGCCACGCGACGCGCGCCTTCAACCTGCCCTGCATCGAGAAGGAGGGTTATGAGGCCGACGACCTGATCGCCACCTATGCCCGCCTTGCGGAGGCGGGCGGCGCCGGCGTCACCATCGTCTCCTCCGACAAGGACCTCATGCAGCTCGTGACCGAGAACGTCTCGATGTATGACGGCATGAAGGACAAGCAGATCTCCATTCCCGAGGTCATCGAGAAATGGGGCGTGCCGCCGGAAAAGATGATCGACCTGCAATCGCTGACCGGCGATTCGACCGACAACGTGCCCGGCGTTCCCGGCATCGGCCCGAAGACCGCCGCGCAGCTTCTCGATGAATATGGCGACCTCGATACGCTGCTGGCCCGCGCCGAGGAGATCAAGCAGGCCAAACGCCGCGAGAACATCATCGCCAACCGCGAGCTGGTGCTGCTCTCGCGCCAGCTCGTCACGCTGAAGACGGATACCCCGCTCGACATGCCGCTCGACGACCTGATCCTGCATCCGCAGGACGGTCCGCGGCTGATCGCCTTCCTGAAAGCGATGGAGTTCACCACGCTGACGCGGCGCGTCGCCGAGGCCTGCGACTGCGATGCCGGCGCGATCGAGCCGGCGGACGTGCCGGTCGAATGGGGCGCCGAGGCGCGCGGCCCCGATCTCGACAAGGGCGAGGCCGCCGGCCCCGCCCTCGTGCTCGACGGCAAGGAGACGGCGGCCGACGCGACGCCGCTGCCCGCCGCCGGCGCTGACGGCGATACGCCCGCGGCGCTCGCACGCGCCCGCGCCGAACGCTTTTCCGCCGCCCCGATCGACCATTCGACCTATGAGACGGTGCGCGACCTCGACGCGCTCGACCGCTGGATCGCCGCCGCGCGCGAGACCGGCCTCGTCGGCTTCGACACCGAGACGACCTCGCTCGACGCCATGCAGGCGGAGCTTTGCGGCTTCTCGCTGGCAATCGCCGACAATGCCAGGGACCCGACCGGCACCGCCATTCGCGCCTGCTACGTGCCGGTGGGTCACAAGACCGGCGTCGGCGACCTGCTCGGCGGCGGGCTCGCCGAGGGACAGATCCCGATCCGCCAGGCGCTGGAGCGGCTGAAAGACCTGCTGGAGGACCCGTCCGTCCTGAAGGTGGCGCAGAACCTCAAATACGACTATCTCGTCATGCGCCGCCACGGCATCACCGTTCAGGGGTTCGACGATACGATGCTGATGTCCTACGCGCTCGATGCGGGCGCCGGCACGCACGGCATGGACACGCTCTCCGAGCGCTGGCTCGGCCACAAGCCGATCTCCTACAAGGACGTCGCCGGCTCCGGCAAGGGCGCGCAGACCTTCGACATGGTCGACATTTCCCGCGCCACCGCCTATGCCGCCGAAGACGCCGACGTGACGCTGCGCCTCTGGCACGTCCTGAAGCCGCGGCTCGCCGCCAACCGCATGACCACCGTCTACGAGCGGCTGGAGCGCCCGCTGGTGCCGGTGCTCGCCCGCATGGAAGAGCGCGGCATCACCATCGACCGCCAGGTGCTGTCCCGCCTTTCCGGCGAACTCGCGCAGGGCGCCGCCGGCCTCGAGGAGGAAATCTACGAGCTTGCCGGCGAACGCTTCAACATCGGCTCGCCGAAGCAGCTCGGCGACATCCTGTTCGGCAGGATGGGCCTGCCCGGCGCCTCCAAGACGAAGACCGGCCAGTGGTCGACCTCCGCGCAGGTGCTGGAAGACCTCGCCGCCCAGGGCATTCCGCTGCCGCGCAAGATCGTCGACTGGCGCCAGCTCACCAAGCTGAAATCCACCTATACGGATGCACTGCCCGGCTTCGTGCATCCCGAGACGAAGCGGGTGCACACGTCCTATGCGCTCGCCGCCACGACGACCGGCCGCCTCTCCTCCTCCGATCCGAACCTGCAGAACATCCCGGTGCGCACGGCGGAGGGCCGCAAGATCCGCACCGCCTTCATCGCGACGCCAGGCCACAAGCTGGTCTCGGCCGACTACAGCCAGATCGAACTCCGCGTGCTCGCCCATGTCGCCGACATCCCGCAGCTCAAACAGGCCTTTGCCGACGGCGTCGACATCCACGCCATGACGGCCTCCGAAATGTTCGGCGTGCCGGTCGAGGGCATGCCGTCGGAGGTGCGCCGCCGCGCCAAGGCGATCAATTTCGGCATCATCTACGGCATCTCGGCCTTCGGCCTGGCCAACCAGCTCTCCATCGAGCGCTCGGAGGCCGGCGACTACATCAAGAAATATTTCGAGCGCTTCCCGGGCATCAAGGACTATATGGACCAGACCAAGGCCTTCGCCCGCGAGAACGGCTATGTCGAAACCATCTTCGGCCGCCGCGCGCATTACCCGGAGATCAAGTCGTCCAATCCCTCGGTGCGCGCCTTCAACGAACGCGCCTCGATCAACGCGCCCATCCAGGGCTCGGCCGCCGACATCATCCGCCGCGCCATGATCAAGATGGAGCCGGCGCTCTCTGCCGCCGGCCTTTCCGCCCGCATGCTGCTGCAGGTGCATGACGAACTGATCTTCGAGGTCGAGGACGGCGAGGTGGAGAAGGCGATCCCCGTCATTGTCGACGTGATGGAAAACGCCTCCATGCCGGCGCTCTCGATGAAGGTGCCGCTGAAAGTGGACGCGCGGGCGGCGCACAACTGGGACGAGGCGCACTGAGGCGAGCAAGGCCGCCCCTCATCCCGCTGCCGCGACCTTCTCCCCGCGGGCGGGGAGAAGGATTATGCCGCACCGGTTTCCCCAGGTGGCACCCCCTCAGGAGGGGAAAGCCTCGCATCCTGTCCCTTCTCCCCGCAAGCGGGGAGAAGGTGCCGGCAGGCGGATGAGGGGCCGTTCCGCCTCCCGCGTTCTCCACACCCCGGATGGGCAAAGGCGGCGGCGCCTTAACGCCGCCTTAAGATCGTGTACGTCTTGATCGGCTCCAAGGGACGGGGTGCGATATCCCGGAAGCGAACCGGCATCCCGCCGGAACGGAGGCAGGCGTGCAATCCTCATCGGGCGCGACGAAGCGCTTTCGACTGGCGGCGGCGATGATCGCCCTCGTTCTTCCCGTTCAGGCGGGGGCGGCATGCCTCAGCGGCGTGAACCTCGCCGGCGCCGAGTTCGGCGAAGGGCGCGGCACCTTCGGCGAGGACTATACCTATCCCTCCGCCGAAACGATCGCCTATTTCGCCGGCAAGGGCTTCAACGCCGTGCGCCTCCCCTTCAAATGGGAACGGCTGCAGCCGCGGCTGAAGCGCGGCTTCGACAAGGCGGAGCGCAGGCGGCTTTCCGAGACGGTCACGGCGCTGCGCGGCGCCGGCATGACCGTTATCCTCGACCCGCACAACTATGGCTATTTCGACGGCAAGCAGGTCGGCTCCGCCGCGGTACCCGACAGCGCCTTCGCCGATTTCTGGCGCCGGCTCGCCGAGGACTACAAGAACGACGCCGGCGTGCAGTTCGGCCTGATGAACGAACCGCATGACGTGCCCGCGACCCAATGGCTCGCCTCGGCCAATGCCGCGATCGCCGCGATCCGCGCTGCCGGCGCGAAGAACCTCGTTCTCGTGCCCGGCACGATCTGGACGGGCGCCCACAGCTGGGAGGAGGAACGGGAGGGCGGTGCCAACGGCACGGTCATGCTCGACATCGAGGACGCGGCCGACAACCATGCCTACGAGGTTCACCAGTATCTCGATGCCGACTTCTCCGGCAAGGCGGAGACCTGCAGCCGGGCGGACGACGCCGTCGCCGCGCTGGAGCGCTTCACCACGTGGCTGAAGCGCCATGACAAGCGCGGCTTTCTCGGCGAGTTCGGCGGCGCGGCGGACAAGGCCTGCCTCGACGGGCTTGCCCGCATGACGGCGCTCATCGGCAAGGAAAGCGCGGTGTGGACCGGCTGGGCCTATTGGGCGGGCGGCGACTGGTGGCCGGCGACGGAGCCGCTCAACATCCAGCCGACCGCCGGCGGCGACCGGCCCCAGCTTGCCGCCCTCATCGCCGGCGGCGGACTGCCGGCGCAGCCCGGCGCCTGCCCCGCGCTTCCCTGATCCATTCGCCTTTCCCGGCCCGACCCCAGGAAATCATCGATGATTTCCTGCAGGCCGTCCCGTCTCAGAAGAAGACGTGCAGCGGCCATTGCACCGGGCGGCGGGAGGAGGAAAGCCGGCTACCTTCAAGCGGCAGCCTGTCTTCCGTCACGCGGCCCGCCGTCGTATCGCCGGCGGACTGCTCGTCCTTCGGCTGGAAGCCGACCGGATAGAGGTTGAAGTAACCAAGCGTCACGCCGCCGAGATAGATCATAAAGGCAGGCTCCCATTCGTTTAACGTCCCGTTCAACATCATGGCGGAATCGTGGCGACTGTCAATAGTCTATAGAATTAGTGTTCTACTGCGCGCTTGATGCGGACCGCACCGAGGGAGTAGGAGGCGGTCTGCCGCCACCGGAAACGCGCCCGTGTACACGCTGGACCAGACAGAGCTTTTCGAAGAGGA
>CAMLOC010000396.1 GCA_946481465.1 uncultured Shinella sp.
GGCGGTGAAGCCGAGATCCTTGTTGAGCCCGTGGCGCACATTGTCGCCGTCCAGCATGTAGGTGTGGCGGCCCTCGGCATGCAGCAGCTTTTCCAGATGGTTGGCGACCGTCGACTTGCCGGAGCCCGAAAGCCCCGTGAACCAGACGACCGCCGCCTTCTGGTGCTTGAGGACCGCCCGTGCCGTGCGGTCGACCTCCATCGCCTGCCAGTGCACGTTGTCGGCCCGGCGCAGCCCGAAATCGATCATGCCGGCGCCGACCGTGCGGTTGCTCATCCGGTCGATCAGGACGAAATTGCCGGTCACGCGGTTGGCGGCATAGCTGTCGAAGACGATCGGCGCCCGGGCGGCGAAGTTGCACACCCCGACGCCGTTCATGTGCAGCGCCTTGGCGGCGAGATGGGCGAAGGTGTTGACGTCGACCTCGTATTTGAGGGCCGTCACCGTCGCCTCCACGCTATCCGTCTCCGTGCGCAGGATATAGCTGCGGCCGGGGATCAGCGCGGTGGCGTCGAACCAGATGACATGGGCCTGGAACTGGTCGGCGACGATCGGACGGTCGTCGGATGCGGTCAGCATGTTGCCGCGCGAGACTTCGAGCTGGTCCTCGAGGACCAGCGTCACCGCCTGCCCTTCCACCGCCCGCTCGAGCGATCCATCCTGGGTGACAATCTCCTTGATCCGCGTCGACTGGCCGGACTTGGCGACGGTCACCCTGTCGCCGACGGCGATCGTGCCCGAGGCGACCTGCCCGGCAAAACCGCGAAAATCCAAGTCCGGACGGGAGACATACTGAACGGGAAAGCGGAAAGGCTTCTCGCGATTGTCCCGTTCGACCGGGACCGTCTCGAGATGGTCAAGCAGATGCGGGCCCGAATACCAGGGCGTGTTCTGCGAGGAGCGTGTGACATTGTCGCCGTGGCGGGCCGACAGCGGGATCGGCTGGATCGTGGCAAAGCCGAGATCGCTGGCAAAGGCCTTGAAATCCTTAACGATGCCGTCGAACACCGCCCGGTCGTAGCCGACGAGGTCGATCTTGTTGACGGCAAGCACAATGTGCCGGATGCCGAGCAGCGAGGCGATATAGGCATGCCGGCGGGTCTGGCGCAAAATGCCCTGGCGCGCGTCGACCAGCACGACGGCAAGGTCCGCCGTCGAGGCGCCCGTCGCCATGTTGCGCGTATATTCCTCGTGGCCGGGCGTATCGGCGACGATGAATTTCCGCCGGTCGGTGGCAAAGAAACGGTAGGCGACGTCGATGGTGATGCCCTGCTCGCGCTCGGCCTCCAGCCCGTCGACCAGCAGCGCGAAGTCGATATCATCGCCGGCCGTGCCGTGCTTCTTACTATCGCGCTCGAGGGCGGCGAGCTGGTCCTCGAAGATCAGCTTGGTGTCGTAGAGCAGGCGGCCGATCAGGGTCGACTTGCCGTCGTCCACCGAGCCGCAGGTGAGGAAGCGCAGGAGCGACTTGTTCTCCTGCTCGCGCAGATAGTCGGCGATCCCCTTGGCGGAGAGATCCGAAGCGACGGTTCCCATCAGAAATACCCCTCGCGCTTCTTCTTCTCCATCGAGCCGGCCTCGTCCTTGTCGATCATCCGGCCCTGGCGCTCGGAGGTGCGCGCCGTCAGCATCTCCCGCACGATGTCCTCCAGCGTCGCCGCCTCGGACTCGATCGCGCCGGTGAGCGGATAGCAGCCGAGCGTGCGGAAGCGCACCAGGCGCTCCTCGACCCTGTCATCCTCGCGGATCGGCATGCGCTCGTCGTCCACCATGACCAGCATGCCGTCCCGCTCGACGACCGGCCGGCGCGCCGCGAAATAGAGCGGCACGATCGGGATGTTCTCCTTCAGGATGTATTGCCAGATGTCGAGCTCGGTCCAGTTGGAAAGCGGGAAGACACGGATCGATTCGCCGGGCGCGACGCGCGTATTGTAGGTTTTCCACATTTCCGGGCGCTGGTTCTTGGGGTCCCAGGCGTGAGCCGCGTTGCGGAAGGAAAAGATGCGCTCCTTGGCGCGCGACTTCTCCTCGTCGCGCCGCGCGCCGCCGAAGGCCGCGTCGAAACCGTATTTGTCGAGCGCCTGGCGCAGCGCCGCCGTCTTCATCACATGGGTGTGTATGCTGGAGCCGTGCGTGAAGGGCGAGATGCCCTGCTCGATGCCCTCGGCGTTGACATGGACGAGGAGATCGAAGCCGCGCTCGACCGCCATGCGATCGCGAAAGGCGATCATCTCCTTGAATTTCCAGGTCGTATCGACATGCAGGAACGGAAAGGGCGGCTTTGCCGGATAAAAGGCCTTCATCGCCAGATGCAGCATGACGGAGGAATCCTTGCCCACCGAATAGAGCATCACCGGCCTGGAAAAGGTCGCAGCGACCTCCCGGAAGATATGGATCGCCTCCGCTTCCAGCCGCTGGAGATGTGTGAGAGACGTCAATGCGTGCTCCGATCGTCCATTGAACATCCCGCTCTCTTTGCATAACGCCCGCGCGATAGCAAAAGGCTTTCTGGCGCACGGCCATGGGGCGCTAGCGATCCGCTCTGGCGGAAAAGGCCTCCTCTTGGTTATATCCGGCTACGACACGCGCCCTTCCGCCCCCGCGGCACGGGACCGACCAAAGACAGGACAGATCCGGATATGAAGGCTCCCCGCTTTTCCATGATGACGCGCGCTGATTTCAGCGACCTGTCCCTCCATGAGAAAAACGCCTACCTGCAGACGCTCGCCGACCAGTATGCCGACCAGAACGAGCGCGAGCGGGTAAAGCTCGACAAGGACGCCCTCAGCCGGCTGCGCCGCTATTACAGCCGCCGAGTCTGGGCGGACCTGAAGCTGGAGAGCCTCAGCAACAGCAGGACCGACATGCTGCTTGCCCGGCTCGGCGAGGCGATCCGCAACGAATCCATCCAAGCCGACGTCACCGCCGCCCTGATGCAGGAGACGGCGCCCAAGCGCATCCTGCGCACCGCGCCGCAGGACGACGCGCAGCTGATGTTCTTCGTGCCGACGATCTATGACGCGCCGCTGAAGGACGATGTCCACCTGATGGACGTCGCGCCCTTCTCGCTCAGCAAGAAGGCGAACAAGGGCATCATCAAATACGAGCTGAAGGACAGCCTCATCACCATCGAGGGCGGCGCGGAGACGGGCCTTGCCACCGTCTTCGACTACGACATCTTCCTCAACATGGTGTCCTACCTCGCCGACGAGGTGAAGAACTACCGCAGCAGCGAGGCGAAAGGCCTGAAACCCAGCCTGCCGCCGAAAACCTACCGGCCGAGCGCCTCGCATATCCTGAAATTCTGCCGGCGCTCGGACGGCGGCAAATCCTACGAGGACCTCGAGGCCGCCCTCGACCGGCTCGCCAACACCACGATCAAGATGGTCAACCTCTCGGGCGGCAAGCGCCGCCAGGTCGACAGCCGCCCGATGATCAGCGGCTACAGCGTCGTCAGCCGCACCGGCGCCAACCGCATCGAGACGATCGAGATCAGCATCCCCGACTGGGTCTATACCAGCGTCGTGCGCAACGAGCGCACGCTCCCCCTCCTGACGCTTCACCAGGATTACTTCCTGATCAGCTCGGGCCTCGGGCGCTTCATCTATCGCCTGGCGCGCAAGGCGGCGGGCAAGACCGAGGCGACCTACAGCCTGAAGGAACTCTACAAGCGCAGCGGCTCGACCCAGGAGCTGCGCAAGTTCTCCTACGATCTCCGGGAATTCGTCACCCGCACCCTCGCCTTCCCGATGCCGGAATACGATCTTTCGCTCGAGAACGGCAAGGACGGCTCGATGCTGCGCATGCGCTACCGCAACGAAGGCGACGTGCCCCTCTCCCCTCTCCTCGCCGAGCTCTAGATTTTGTCGGACCTCCGTACTTGGCCGACGACAAAAATCCCGGGCCTTCCGTACATTGCCGACGACAAAATTTTGTCGATCGACCGTACATTGCCGACGACAAATTTCTGTCGGTCCGCCGTACATCGCCGACGACAAGTTTCCCCCCATCGTCCTCCTTAAAAACCCGTCCGTTTTTGTCGAAATCCGTATTCTGCCGACTTTTTTCCGTACTTTACCGACGACAACCCGTACATTACCGACGACAACCCGTACATCGCCGACATCTAATGGACATAACCAATTGTATATGAACGGGAAAACGACGTTCTTGGCGTCTAAAACTTATTAAAACCTATAAAACCATCCAAAACGAGGCTGCCCGCCTCTTTCAAAAATGGATTCTTGTGATTTTTGTCGGACGATCGTACGGCCGGAACACGAAAGAAGCGGACTGTTTTTGACGGGGTCTCCAGAGCCATACTCTTTTTGGCGCTGTCCCGCGTGTTATGGGACTTGCATGAAACGGCGTGAAGCGCCCTTCGTCAAAAACGGGATGGTTCCTACACTGCCACGCAATGGCCTTGAGGATATGGGATCGCGATGCCCTCCCCTGGAGCCAGGAACGATACGAGGCTTATGATGAACAAGGAACAGGCAGGCGAACCGG
>CAMLOC010000397.1 GCA_946481465.1 uncultured Shinella sp.
TGCCGTCGCCCTCATTCCGGCCGCCGATGTGCCGACCGCGCGCCTTGCCGCCGCGGCCAGCGGGCTGAAGGTGATGACCGCCAATCTTTACGGCCGCAATCTCGACGATCCCGCACCGCTTGTTGCGCTGCTGCGCGCGGAAAAGCCCGACATCGTCGTGTTGCAGGAAACGACGGCGGCGTTGGAGGAGACGATCTCCGCCGCCGGCCTCTATGCCTATCAGAGCAGCACGGAGGCGCGCGACCGGGACGCGCTGAAGGTCTTCTCCCGCCTGCCTATCCGCGCCGAGACCGCGCTGAAGCGCGCCTTCACCGAGGAGCGCGCCTACAAGCAGCCGCTGCGGCTGGAACTGGAGATCGACGGCAAGCCGCTCTTCCTCTACGCCTTCCACCCCGAAACGCCGCGCCGGCTCTGGCAGTGGCGCGACCGGAACGCCTATCTTTCGGCCGCCGCCGACGCGGTGCGCGGCGATCTCGAGACGGCGCCGGTCATCGTCGCCGGCGACTGGAACACGCCGACCTGGTCGCCCTTCTTCCGCGCCTTCCTCAAGCAGGCGGGGCTTGCCTCCACGGCGGGCGGCTGGCTGCAACCCGTCACGCGCTTCAGCCTGAAGCTCGACGCGATCGCCTATGTCGGCGCCTCGATCGACCATATCGTCGTCTCGCCGGATATTTCCGTGCGGGCGCGCCGCGTCGGCCCGGATTTCGGCTCTAACCACCTGCCGGTGATCGCGGAACTCGTCCTGCCGGAAAACTGATTCCCCTCGCCCGCGCGGAAAAACACCCTATCTTAGAGGCAGACCCATTGTGACGGAGACGACCATGCCGACGGAAAAGGACAGCCCCAAGGCCTCGCTCGAGGAAGAGCGCGCCCGACAGAAGCGAAAGTCGGCGAAGGCCAAGCAGGACGACTATCTGGAGGAGGCGCTGGAAGAGACCTTCCCGGCCAGCGACCCGATCGCCCCCGGCGACGTGAAGGACCACGCCAAGTGAGCGGCCGGCCGCAGCGGCGGACGACCTGAGCGACGATGGGCGCCTCCTTTCTCTTCACCGGCCCGGACGACGCCGCGGTCACCCTGCTCCTTGCCCATGGCAGCGGCGCGCCGATGGATTCGGCGGCGATGAACGCGGCGGCGAATGCCCTTGCAGCCGAGGGCCTGCGCGTCGCGCGCTTCGAGTTCGCCTACATGGCGGCGCGGCGGACCGACGGCAGCCGCCGGCCGCCGCCGAAGGCCGAGACGCTGAACCCGGAATTTCGCGCGGCCGTCGCGGATCTTGCCGGGAGGGGTCCACTCGTCATCGGCGGGAAGTCGATGGGCGGGCGCGTCGCCAGCATGGTGGCGGACGACCTTTTCGCCGAGGGCCGCATCGCCGGCCTTCTGTGCCTCGGCTACCCGTTCCACCCGCCGGAAAAGCCGGCGCAGCTACGCACCGCCCACCTGATGGATCTTACGACACCCGCCCTCATCTGCCAGGGCACGCGCGACCCCTTCGGCACCAAGGACGAGGTGCCGGGCTACGGACTGCCGGAGCGCATCGGCTTCCTGTGGCTGGAAGACGGCGACCATGACCTCAAGCCCCGCAAGTCGATCTCCGGCTTTTCCGCCGCCGACCATCTCGCCACCATGGCGCGCACGGTGAAGGCCTGGGCGCAGACGCTCGGCTGACGCCTGTTCCGCACGGAACAGCGCCGGGGCCCGTCCCATGCGAAGGTTCGGTCACTGGATGGAACGAACCATCCCCACCGAACCGGAAGGGACCCCGACATGCGCAACCTCCTCCTCGCCGCCGCCATCGCCTTCACCGCCGTCGCCGGCTTCGCCGCCCCCTCGCAGGCCGGCTACTACAGCTACGGCTACCAGCCCGCCTGCTTCGTCAAGAAGATCAAGACCTACGACTACTACGGCAACCTGATCATCAAACGCGTCCGCGTCTGCCACTAGGCGGCGCCCCCGATCTGGGGTCGATCGCAGCGCGGCTGCCGCCGGCTGACGGCCTCACGGACGCGACGAAGCCCGGATGCGTTTTCGCATCCGGGCTTCACGTTCGTCACTCAGTTGCCGTTCACCTGCCCGGCCCAGCTTTGCGTGTTCGTCTCCCCATTGAGGAATGGCAAGGCCGTGCTGACGAGCGCGGGCGCCGCGAAGGTTTCGTAATGGGTCAGCCCCGGCAGGATGGCGAGGCGGTTCTTCGACATGTGTTCGCGCATCCAGCCGGCGTCCTTCAGCCCGCCGCCGAGCTTCTGGTAGAATTCGACGATGTGCTCCGGCCGGATCATGTCGCTGTCGCCGAAGATCAGCATGACCGGCATGGAGAGCTTTGCCACCGCATCCGAGGCGTCGTAGTCGACCCGCATCGCCGCGCCCATGGCATCGAGCAGTTTCGGGAATTCGGCCACGTCCGGCGCAATAGCGGCATAGGATTTGTACATCGGCGTCTCCTTCATCATCTCCGCCATGGCCCCGGACACCGCCGCCTGCTGCGGCAGCATTTCCGGGAAGAAGCCGTTCCTGGCGAAGGGCGCGGAGGCGATGACCAGGCGGCGCACCTTGTCCGGCGCGCCGGCAGCCATGTGCAGCGCCACGCCGCCGCCGAAGGAATAGCCGAGCACGTCGACCTTGTCATAGCCGAGCTTTTCCACGAGCACGGCCATGTCGGCGCCGATGGCGGCAATGTCGATCGGCCGGGTGCCGAGCGGCGTGCGGCCATGGCCCTGCAGGTCGACGCCGATCACCTGGCGGCTTTCCTGCAGCGTCTTGAGGTTGGCGCCGAACATCTCGATCTGGCCGAGGCCCCCGTGCAGCAGGAGCAGCGGCTCGCCCTCGCCGCGGATCTCGTAATAATAGTCGATGCCGTTCACCGTCAGGTGTCCCGCCTTGTCGGGCTTGCCGGCCTCGCCCTGCAACGGGTTCTCGCGCACCGTCTCCGCCTGCGCCGAAAAAGGGGCGAAGGCGGCAAGGGCGGCGGTCAGAAGGGTAATGATGGTCATCTTCGGCATGTCTGTCTCCTCGGGTTCCCGCCGGCGGCCCTGCCGGCTTCATGCCCCAAGGACGCGGCGCGGCGCGCCGCCCCGACAGCACGCGTGAAATTTTCGTCAGGCGTCTTGCGAAGGTGATTCAACGTCCTGCCGGATTGAATCCGCTTTTGGCAGCAACAAATTGAAAATTATGTACTATTTCCATCCACCATGCCGCGCCGGCGCGGAAGGGAACATTAACCCGGCCATGCGACTATCCGCGCCAGACCAGACATATCCGGGCAGGCCATGACACACAGCTTCTCCTATACGCATTACGACCTCGACATGCAGCGCGCCGGCACGATGATCGAGATCACGCTCTCGGCGGTCGCCAATGTGCGACTGATGAGCCATGGCAATTTCGACCTGTTCCGGAATGCCCGCCAGCACAAGTTCCTCGGCGGCGTCGCCAAGCAATCGCCGATCCGGCTGAAAATTCCGGAAAACGGCCATTGGCATGTGGTGGTCGACATGGAGGGTCATCTCGGCAAGGCCGAATCGTCGATCAAGGTCGTGCCGGTCGTCGTGCAGAAACCCGTGCAGCGTTTCAGCGCCGCCTCCTGACGGGCACGGCGCGCCTCAGCCCCGCTCGCGGCGCAGCTTCGCCCACCATTCCAGCCGCTTCTTCAACTCCCGCTCGAAGCCGCGCTCGGGCGGATCGTAGAAGGTCCTGCGGCCCATCTTCTCCGGGAAGTAATCCTGCCCGGAAAAGGCGTCCGGCTGGTCGTGGTCGTAGCGATAGCCCTCGCCGTAGCCTTCGCCCTTCATCAGCTTCGTCGGCGCATTGAGGATGTGCTTCGGCGGCAGCAGCGAGCCGTTCTCCTTGGCCGCGCGCATGGCGGATTTGTAGGCGGTGTAGACCGCGTTCGATTTCGGCGCGGTGGCGATGTAGACACAGGCCTGCGCCAGCGCGAGCTCGCCTTCCGGCGAGCCGAGGAAATCGTAGGCATCCTTGGCGGCGTTGCAGACGACCAGCGCCTGCGGATCGGCAAGGCCGATATCCTCCACCGCCATGCGCACCATGCGCCGGCAGAGGAACAGCGGGTCCTCGCCGGCATCCAGCATGCGGGTGAGATAATAGAGCGCGGCATCGGGATCGGAGCCGCGCACAGACTTGTGCAGCGCGGAGATGAGGTTGTAGTGGCCGTCCTGCGACTTGTCGTAGACCGGCGCCCGGCGCTGCACGATGCGGAAGAGGTCGTCCTGGCCGAAGGTCTCGCCGGCACGCGCGGCGCGCCAGACCTCCTCGGCAAGCGTCAGCACCGCCCGCCCGTCGCCGTCGGCCATGCGCAGCAGCGAGGCGCGTGCCTCCTCGTCGAGCGGCAGCGGCCGCTCCTCGATCGCCTCGGCGCGTTTGAGGAGTTCTTCCAGGCTCGCCTCGTCATGCGGCTTGAAGGTGAGCACGCGGGCACGGGAGAGAAGTGCGGCGTTGAGTTCGAAGGACGGGTTCTCCGTCGTCGCGCCGACGAGCACGATCGTGCCGTCCTCCAT
>CAMLOC010000398.1 GCA_946481465.1 uncultured Shinella sp.
GCGCGACCGCGAGTGGGAAGCCGCCCACACCGTCTGGGTCTGGGCAGATCTTTCGCCCTCGATGATGTACAAGTCGACCTTCGGCAGCGTCTCGAAGGAGAGCCGCGCGCTGGTCGTCATGCTGGCGCTCGCCGAAATCCTGGCGCGCTCCGGCGAGCGCATCGGCTGCCCCGGCGTCATGGAGCCGATCGCCGCGCGCAACGCCGCCGAACGGCTCGCCACCGCCCTGATGCACAGCGGCACGACCGGCGGCCTGCCGGATACGGGCATGATCCGCGGCAACAGCGACATCGTGCTGATCGGCGATTTCCTCGATCCGGTCGAGGACATCATGGAGCGCCTCGGCCCCCTCGCCCGCCGGGGTTTGCGCGGCCATGTGGTGGAGATCGCCGACCCCGCGGAAGAGACCTTCCCCTATGTCGGGCGCACCGAATTCACCGATCCCGAGAGCGGCCGGAAACTCACCGCCGGCCGCGCCGAGACGCTGAAGGACGACTATGCCCGCGCCTATCTCGCGCGGCGTGTGACGCTGGCCGACAACCTGCGCCATCTCGGCTGGAGCTTCGTGCCCCACCGCACGGACAGGCTCGCCTCCGAGGCGCTGGTCGCCGTGCACATGTACCTCTCCGGCATGCCGGCGATGAAGGTGGAGGGCCGCGGCCGATGAGCGCCTTCGCCTTCGCATTCCCCGCCGTGCTGACGGCACTGGTGCTGCTGCCGGTCATCTGGTGGCTGTTGCGCCTGACGCCGCCGAAGCCGCTCACCGAGGTCTTCCCGCCCTTCGCCGTCCTCGCCGCGATCATGAAGCGCGAGGAGACGCCCGCGCAAAGCCCCTGGTGGCTGACGCTGCTGCGCATGCTGATGGCCGCCGCGATCATCTTCGCCATCGCCGACCCGGTCTTCAACCCGCGGACCAACACGCTGGCGGCAAGCGGCCCCCTCGTTCTCGTCGTCGACAACACATGGGCCTCGGCCACCGACTGGCAGCAGCGCATCGACACCGCATCCATGCTGATCGACGACGCCGAAAGCCGCGACGTGCCGATTTCGCTCGTGCTGACCGCCGAGCGCCAGCACGACGCCGTGCCGGTCGATGCCGCGACCGCGCGCAACCGCCTCGCTGCCGCCGAGGTCCGCCCGCTGCCGGCCGACCGCGCCGCGGCCGTCGCCTCGCTGCGCACCGCCCTCGACGGCACCGCACCGGGCACCCTCGCCTTCATCAGCGACGGCATGGCGAGCGGCGAGACGGACGAGGCGGTAGCCGCACTCAAGGCCCTCGCCCCGACCGACTTCCGCATCGTCGCGGGCGATGGAACCCCCGCCGTCGCCGTCACTGCGGCCAACAACGGCGCGGACGCGCTGTCCGTCACCCTCACCCGGCTCGACGGCGGCCCGGCGCGCAGCCTGCCGCTGACGGCGCACGATTCCCGCGGGCGCCCCATCGCGGCGGGTACGGCCGATTTCGCCGCGGGCAGCGGCACGACCACCGGCACGATCACCGCCCCCTTCGAACTGCGCAACGATTTCGCCCGCATCACCATCGACGGCCTTGCCAATGCCGGCGGCACCTATCTCCTCGACGACGGCTTCCGCCGGCGCCGCGTCGCCTTCCTTTCCGGCGAGGTGATGGACGCCAGCCAGCCGCTGCTCTCGCCGCTGCACTATATCAACCGCGCCCTCGCCCCCTATGCCGACCTGATCGAGCCGAGCGTCGCCGACCTCTCGGTCGCCATTCCCGAACTGCTGGAACAGAACCCCTCCGTGCTGATCATGGCCGATATCGGCCGGCTGCCGGAGGACGCGCAGGACGCGGTAGAGCGCTGGATCGAGGCCGGCGGCATGCTGGTCCGCTTCGCCGGCCCGCGCCTTGCCGCAGCCCCCGCGGACGACCCGCTCGTGCCGGTCCTCCTGCGCAAGGGCGAGCGGGCGCTCGGCGGCGCGCTCTCCTGGTCCGAGCCGCAGCCGCTCTCCGCCTATCCGGCAAACAGCCCCTTTTTCGGCATGCGCGCGCCGGAAAACATCCTGATCAAGCGCCAGGTGCTCGCCGAACCGACACCGGACCTTGCCGAGCGCACCTGGGCGAGCCTTGCCGACGGCACGCCGCTGGTGACGACCGGGCCGCTCGGCTCCGGCCGCATCGTGCTCTTCCATATCAGCGCGGAAACCGGCTGGTCCAACCTGCCGCTGTCCGGCGATTTCGTCGAAATGCTCCGCCGCACCGTGCAGCTTTCGCGCGGCGGCGGCGTTTCGACCGGCGACGGCGCCGAGACACAGGGCCTGCCGCCCTACCGCCTGATGACCGCGAACGGCACGCTCGCCGCCGCGACCGGCGAGGCGAAGCCCCTCGCCACCGGCAATGCCGAGAAGGCCATCGCCAGCTTCGACAACCCGCCCGGCCTCTACGGCACGGAAGACGGCTATGTCGCGCACAACCTTTTCCCGCCCGGCCACGAGATCCGCCCGCTGGTCGTCGCCGACGTGGCGCGCGAACCGCTCGCCGGAAGGCAGACCTGGTCGCTGAAGCCCTATCTCTTCACCCTCGCCGCCCTGCTGCTGCTTGCCGATTGCGCCATCGTGCTCTTCATGGGCGGCGCCTTCGCAGCGGCCGCCCGCGGCATGCCGAAGCGCGGCGCGACCGCCGCCGTGCTGCTCGCCCTTGCGGCCGGCGCACTTGTCGCCGCCCCGCCGGAAAGCCGGGCGGCCGACGACAAGCCCGGCGACGAGGCGATCATGTCGCGGCTCGACACGACGCATATCGCCTATGTCGTCACCGGCGAGAGCGAGGTGGACCGCATCTCCGAGCGCGGCCTTGCCGGCCTCACGGAATTCCTCACCTACCGCACCACGCTGGAGCCCGGCGAACCCGTCGGCGTCGACATTTCCCGGGACGAACTGGCGCTCTACCCGATCATCTACTGGCCGGTGAGCGCCAGCGCCGAAATGCCGTCCAGCGCCGCGATCAGCCGTATCGACGCCTATATGCGCAGCGGCGGCACCGTGCTGTTCGATACGCGCGACCAGTATGTCTCGCTCGACGGCAATTCGACGAGCCCCAACACCGAGCGCCTCCAGGCGATCCTCGCCAATCTCGACATTCCGCCGCTGGAGCCCGTTCCGGCCGATCACGTCCTGACCAAGGCCTTCTATCTCCTGGCGAATTTTCCCGGCCGCTATGCCGGAAGCCCGCTCTGGATCGAGGCGGAGCTGGACCGCGCCGAGGACCCGAGCCGCCCGGCCCGCGCGGGGGACGGCGTGTCGCCGATCATGATCACCGGCAACGATTTCGCCGGCGCCTGGGCGGTCGACGCCAACGGCATGGCGCTGCTGCCGACCGTGCCGCCGGACGAGGTGCAGCGCGACCACGCCTTCCGCGCTGGCGTCAACATCATGATGTACATGCTGACCGGCAACTACAAGGCGGACCAGGTGCACGTCCCCGCCCTCCTCGAACGGCTGGGGCAATGACATGACCCTGCAATTCTCCCCCTTCCTGCCCTGGATCGCCATCGCCGTCATCGGCCTTGCCGGCCTCGCGCTCGCCGCCCTCGGCCTGTGGCGCGGCCTGCGCGGCGCCTTCGTCCGCGCGCTGGCGCTTGCCCTCCTGGTCTTCGCCCTCGCCAACCCCGTCTTCCTGCAGGAGGACCGCGAGGCGCTGTCGACCGTCGTGCCGGTCATCGTCGACCGCAGCCAGAGCCAGGACGACGCGCAGCGCACCGCCCAGACCAACGCCGCGCTGGAGGGGCTGAAGGAACGCTTCGCCCGCTACCCGCGCATCGAGCCGCGCATCGTGGAGGCCCGCGACGACGGCACGTCGGACACGCCCTCCACCCGCCTCTTCGACGCGCTCAACGCGGCCATCGCCGATGTGCCGCGCTCGCGCGTCGGCGGCGCGATCCTCATCACCGACGGGCAGGTGCACGACATTCCGGAAGCCTCGGCCTTCTCCAGCTTCGAGGCGCCGGTGCACGCGCTCGTCACCGGCCGGCCGGACGAGTTCGACCGCCGCATCGAGATCTTCAGCGCGCCGCGCTTCGGCATCGTCGGCGAACCGCAGGAGCTGAAATTCCGCGTGGTGGACGACGGCGCCGGCCCCGGCGGCACCGCCCGCGTGACCGTGCGCCTCAACGGCAACGAGATCGCCTCGGAAATCGCCCAGCCGGGCACCGAACAGCCGCTTCGCTTCACCGTGCCGCGCGGCGGCAACAACATCCTCGAATTCGAGGTCGAGCCGGTCGAAGGCGAGATCACCGCGGCGAACAACCGCGCCGTCCATGTCATCGAGGGCATCCGCGAGAACCTGCGCGTGCTGCTGGTCTCCGGCGAGCCGCATGCCGGCGAGCGCGCCTGGCGCAACCTTTTGAAGTCCGACACCGCCATCGACCTCGTGCACTTCACCATCCTGCGCCCGCCGGAAAAGCAGGACGGCACGCCGATCAACGAGCTTTCGCTGATCGCCTTCCCGACGCGCGAACTGTTCGTCGACAAGATCAACGAGTTCG
>CAMLOC010000399.1 GCA_946481465.1 uncultured Shinella sp.
ACAGGCGGCCAAGGCGCAGGGCGCCCTGCAGGCCGAGCGCGATCTCGGTCTCCATGTCGGCGAGCTTCTTCTGGATGAGCTGGGTGGCGGCGAGCGGCTTGCCGAACTGCTTGCGGTCGAGTGTGTACTGGCGAGCGGCATGCCAGCAGAACTCGGCGGCGCCCATGGCGCCCCAGGCGATGCCGTAGCGCGCGCGGTTGAGGCAGCCGAAGGGACCGGCAAGGCCGGCGACCTCGGGCAGCAGGTTCTCGTCGGGCACGAAGACGTCCTGCATCATGATCATGCCGGTCACCGAGGCGCGCAGCGAGAACTTGCCCTCGATCTTCGGCGTCTCGAAGCCCTTCATGCCGCGTTCCAGCACGAAGCCCTTGATCTTGTCGTCATGCGCGTCGGATTTCGCCCAGACGACGGCGACGTCGGCGATCGGCGAATTGGTGATCCAGTTCTTGGCGCCGGAGATCAGGTAACCGCCGTCGACCTTCTTGGCGCGGGTGATCATGGAGGAGGGGTCCGAGCCGTGGTCGGGCTCGGTGAGGCCGAAGCAGCCGACCCATTCGCCGGTGGCGAGCTTCGGCAGGTATTTCTTGCGGGTCTCTTCCGTGCCGTAGGCGAAGATCGGGTGCATGACGAGCGAGGACTGCACCGACATGGCCGAGCGGTAGCCCGAATCGACGCGCTCGACTTCGCGGGCGACGAGGCCGTAGGAGACGTAGTTGGCGCCGACGCCGCCGTATTCTTCCGGGATCGTCGGGCCGAGCAGGCCGAGTTCGCCCATCTCGCTCATGATCTCGCGGTGGAAGATCTCGTGGCGGTTGGCCTCGGTGACGCGCGAAGCGAGCCTGTCCTGGCAATAGGCCTGCGCCGCGTCGCGGATCATGCGCTCTTCGTCGGTGAGTTGATCCTCGAGGAGGAAGGGGTCCGCCCAGTCGAAGGGGGCCATCTTGGCGCGGGCCTGCTCAGGGGTGGCGCTGTGGTGCTCGCTCATGGATGTCCTCCTGTCGCGGTTTTGTCGTTGCAGAAGTGCTACATCAGCTTGCCCCTTACCGAAAGGCCGGGAACGAAAGGGATCGGCAAAGGCTTTGGCTATTTGTGAATGCCCTCATGAGTCCGGAGAATGAGCCATCCACCGCATTTTTCCCGTTTTGCCTTGATCCCGCCGCGCCGGATGAGCAAGTAACCTGACGATGAGCAATTCCACGAAAGAGAGGCCAGGCATGCGGGACCGCTTCAAGCGATCGGTCGAGCGGCTGCTGCCGACCGAAGCGCGGCTGGGCGACCTGTTCTGGCCCTTCAACCGCAATCCCGAGCGCAAGGCGCCCGCCACGCGCCGCCGTCCGGCCGGCGCGTCCGCGCTCGAGGAGGTCACCGGCTTCGGCAGCAATCCGGGCTACCTGCTGATGTTCGAGCATATTCCGCAGGGCCTTCCGGCGGGGCGGCCGCTCGTCCTGGTGTTGCACGGCTGCCGGCAGGATGCCGAGAGCTACGACCGCGCGGCCGGCTGGGCGTCTCTGGCCGAAGAGCGCGGCTTTTCGGTCGTCTACGCCCAGCAGCGCGAGGCGAACAATCCGCGGCGCTGTTTCACCTGGTTCCGGCCGAGCGAGGTGACGCGCGACCGCGGCGAACTCATGTCGATCCGCCAGATGGTGGCCCATACGGCCGAACGCGCGGCAAGCGATCCGGAGCGCATCTTCATCACCGGCCTTTCGGCCGGCGGGGCGATGACGGCGGCGATGCTCGCCAACTATCCCGAACTCTTTGCCGGCGGCGCGATCATCGCGGGCCTGCCTTTCGGCGCCGCGCGCGACGCCACCCGCGCCTTCGACGCGATGGGCGAGGCGCCGGAGAAGAGCCCGCGCGAATGGAGCGACCTCGTGCGCGCCGTCTCCCCGCGCATCGCGCGCAGGCCCGCCGTCTCCATCTGGCACGGCACGGCGGACGACACCGTCGCGCTGTCGAACGGCCTCGCGCTGGTCGAGCAATGGCGCGATCTCTACCGCCTGCCGAAGGAGGCCTTCGTCGAAAAGCGCATGAAGGGCCGGCGCACGCGCATCTGGCCGGACAAGGAGGGCAAGCCCCTCGTCACCTTCCACGAGATCGACGGCATGGGCCACGGCACGCCGGTGGAGCGCGGCGAGGGCGGCGGCTATGCCGCCGCGACCGAGCCCTTCATGCTGGAGGTCGGCTTCTCCTCGACGCTGGAGATCGCGAAAGCCTGGGGTTTGACGCGCCGGTGGAAGCGGTAGCCGCTCAGGCGAGCAGCCACTCGTGCTCCCTGGCATTGTGGAACTTCCACACCCGCTTCGGCCCGGCCATCACGTTGAGATAATAGAGGTCGTAGCCGTGGATGGTGGCGCAGGGGTGGTAGCCCTTCGGCACCAGCGTCACGTCGCCGTCCTCCACCGCCATCGCCTCGTCGAGCGAACGGTCGTCCGTATAGACGCGCTGGAAGGCAAAACCCTGCGGCGGGTTGAGGCGGTGGTAGTAGGTCTCCTCCAGCAGGCTTTCGTGCGGAAGGTTGTCCTGGTCGTGCTTGTGCGAGGGATAGGACGAGGTGTTGCCGCTCGGCGTGATCACCTCGACGACGAGCAGCGAATGGGCCGAATTGTCGTCTTCCGGCATGATGTTGTGGACATGCCGGACATTCGAGCCCTTGCCGCGGCTGATCTTCGGATGGGTGCCCGGCGGAATGGCCTTGGCCCTGTAGTCGCCGCCGCCCGGGGCCGAGCAGACGGCAAGTTCGAGGTCCGTCTCCGCCGTCACCGACCAGTTGGAATCGGCCGGGATGTAGAGCGCATGCGGCGTGCCGTCGAAGGGGCTCATGCGCTCGCCGAGAATGCCGAAATCCTCGCCCGCCGCCGTCGCCTTGCCCTTGCCGGAGATCCACACGAGGCAGACCTCGCGGCTTCCCGTCTCGGCCGCCAGGATCTCGCCCGGCTTCATGCGGTGCAGGTCGAAGCCGACATAGGTCCAGCCGGCGCTTTCGGGCGTCACATGGCTGACGCGGCCATGGTTGCCTTCGGGTTTGACGATGAGGGTCGACATGGGCTTCTTCCTTTCAGTCGGCATCGGGGGAAGGTTATCCTTTCGGAAACCCTTCCGTCTCCACGGTATAGCCCGCCGCCGTCATGACGCGCATCAGTTCCGCGTGACCGACCTCGGCCATCTTCTGCGGCGGCGCCTTGCGGGGATCCTGCTCCGCCTCGACGACGAACCAGCCTTCATAGCCGTGATCGGCGAGACGCTGCACGATGGCGCCGAAATCGAGCGAGCCGTCGCCCGGAACGGTAAAGGCGCCGAGCGCCACGGCATCGAGGAAGGACTGTTTCGTGCGGTCGAGCCCGTCGATCACCGACTGGCGGATGTCCTTGACGTGCACATGGTTGATGCGGGCGTGGTGGTTGTCGATGGCGCGCAAGACGTCGCCGCCGGCAAAGGCGAGATGGCCGGCATCGAGCAGCAGCGGAATGCCTTCGCCCGACGCGTTCATGAAGGCGTCGAGTTCCGGCTCGGTCTCCACGACGGCGGCCATATGGTGGTGGTAGGACAGCGGCATGCCCTGGTCCGCACACCATTCGCCGAATTCGGTGAGGCGGCGGCCATAGGCCTTCATCTCGTCGTCGGAAAGGCGCGGCTTGGTGGCGAGCGGCCTGGAGCGGTCGCCCTGGATGGAGCGGCCGACTTCGCCATAGACGATGCAGGGCGCGTTGACCGCCTTGAACAGCTCGATCATCGGGAGGATGCGGTCCTTGTTGGCCGAAAGCTCCTCGTCGACCAGCGTGCCGGAGAACCAGCCGCCGCACAGCGTCACGTCGGCCGCGCGCAGAATGGGCAGCATCTCCTGCGGATTGCCCGGGAAGCGGCGGCCCTGTTCCATGCCGGTGAAACCGGCGCTGCGGGACTGGCGCAGGCATTCTTCCAGGGACACGTCGTCGCTGAGTTCCGGAAGATCGTCGTTCCACCACGCGATGGGCGACATGCCGAGTTTGGCTTTCATGATCGTCTCCTTGGCGGGAAGCGGGGCTTCCCTTGCATTGTCATTGTCTCTTCCCTCTCTTTCGTCATCCTCGGGCTTGACCCGAGGATCCACGCATCCGCACCGTCCCGCCTGTGGCATGGATCCTCGGGTCAAGCCCGAGGATGACGGAGAGGAGGAGAGGGCGTTGTCTGTCTTAACCGACGTTCTGTGCGGCACGCGCCTTCACATAGGCCTCGCGCGCCGTGTTGACCTCGTCGCGCGCGCTCACTTCCGGCACCGCCACATCCCACCAGTGGCCGCCGTCCCTGGTGGTGATCAGCGGGTCGGTGTCGATGACGATGACCGAGGTGCGGTCGTTGCCCTTGCTTTGCTGGATGGCCGTTTCGAGGTCGGCGATGGAGGAGACCTTGACGGCGACCGCGCCCATGCTCTCGGCATGCGCCCGAAAGTCGATATCCGGCATCGTCTCGATCATCGCGTCCTTCAGGAGGTTGTTGAAGTTCGCGCCGCCGGTCGCCAT
>CAMLOC010000400.1 GCA_946481465.1 uncultured Shinella sp.
GGAAAAGCAAGCGCCTTGCTTTCTCCCCCCTTGTGGGGGAGATGCCGGCAGGCAGAGGGGGTTTTCCATAGGCGATTGCCTGCCGTCCGCGGGGAGAAGGTCGCGGCGGCGGTCTGAGGGGCCTGATCAGTCAGGCGTGCGGTAGCCGTAGAGCCAGTCGAGATCGCCGGCGAGGCTTTCCGGGCCGCGCAGCGAAAGAACCAGGTTGCGGCCAAGCGCGACGGGGCCGCGGGCGTGATAGGCGAAGCGGTTGAAGGCGCCGCGGCGGCGCACCCTGGCGATCCGTTCCCGGCGGGTTGCCTCGAACTGCCGCAGCGCCTCTCCCGTCCCGGATGCGCGGGCGAGGACGTTTGCCAGCAGCGCCGCGTCCTCGATCGCCATTGCCGCGCCCTGGGCGGCAAAGGGCGTCATGGCATGCGCGGCATCGCCGATCAGCACGGTCCCGCGTCCGTCCGTCCAGGCCCCGTCGGGGCATTCGAAGAGCGGCCACATCAGCGGGTCACGCGCTTCGGCGAGCAGGCGGCGGATATCGGCATGCCAGCCGGAGAAGGCGTCGAGCAGGCGGGCGGCATCGCCCGTGCGCGACCAGCCGGCGTCGGGCGCCTCGCCCTGCGCATGGAGGGCGACGATGTTGAACGCCTGCGCTTCGACGAGCGGATAGGCGACGAGATGGGCCCGTGGGCCGAGAAAGGCCGTGACGGCGCGCGGATCGAGGAAGGGCGGCGCGGCGCCGAAGGGCACGAGGAAGCGCCAGGCGATGGTGCCGGAATAGCGCGCGGGCAGGGCGCCCGGCACGTCCTTGCGCAATTGCGACCACACACCGTCGGCGGCGATCACCAGATCGGCGGGCGCGGCGGCGAGGGCTTCCCCGGTGGAACCGATCCGCCGGCCCGTCGTCAGCGTGCACAGCGCTTCCCGGCGGACGGCATCGAGCAGCACGGCTTGCAGCGCGGCGCGGTGCAGCACGCCGTAGGGCGCGCCCCAGCGATCGCGTGCGAAAACGCCGGCCGGGACGGCGGCGAGCGGGGCGAGCGCATGGCCGGAGGAGAGCAGGATGCGCTCCGGCTCGCTCCAGCGTGCGGCGAGGGCGTCGAGAAGGCCGAGGCCGGCGAGGATGCGCGAGGCGTTGGGCGAGAGTTGCAGGCCGGCACCGACTTCCTCAAGCGCCGGGGCCTGTTCCAGGACATGCACGGCGATGCCCTTGCGGGCGAGCGCAAGCGCCGCCGTCAGGCCGGCGATGCCGGCCCCGACGATGCATACGGATCTTACGGAAGACATGTCTGCGGCGGCCTTCCGGCCGTCACGCCGCGACCTGGTTGGTGAAGGTGCAGCCGGCCGGATCGGTCTGGCTGGCCTTAAGCGCCGGGTTGTAGCGGTAGAGGGTCGAGCAGTAGGGGCAGACCTTCTCGTTGTCGTCGCCCATGTCGAGGAAGACGTGCGGATGGTCGTAGGGCACCGAGGCGCCGACGCACATGAATTCCTTCACGCCGATCTCGATCGAGCGATGGCCGCCGTCGTTCTGGAAATGGGGAATGCTGTGGCCAGCCATGTCGATGCTCCTGGAATGCCGTCTTTCTGGCGCGGACCATAGTCGCCTTCGTTGCAAATGTGTAGATGCAAAACCGCCGCGCCCGGGGAGATTTCCGCACGCCTGCCGTTTTCTCCGCCGGCAAAGGACGGTAAGAGCAGGACATGCAAACGAAAGACGGCCTGCGATGAACCTCGATCCCCCGCCCTTTTCCGCTTTCACCCATGACGGCCTGGAACTTGCCTTCTTCGACGAGGGCGACCCGTCGGGCCCGCCGGTGCTGCTGATCCATGGCTTTGCCTCCAGCGCCAACGTCAACTGGGTGTTTCCCGGCTGGCTGAAGACGCTGGGCGACGCGGGCTACCGCGTCATCGCGCTCGACAATCGCGGCCACGGAAAGAGTGCCAAGCCGCACGATCCCGCGCTCTACACGCCGCCGCAGATGGCGGGCGATGCCGCCGCGCTGCTCGATCACCTGGCGATCCCCGAAGCCCATGTCTTCGGCTATTCGATGGGCGCGCGCATCACCGCCTTCATGGCGCTCGCCCACCCGCACCGCGTGCGCTCCGTCGTCTTCGGCGGCCTCGGCATCGGCATGGTGGAGGGCGTCGGCGACTGGGATCCCATCGCCGATGCGCTGCTGGCGCCTTCGCTCGACGTGGTCACGCACGAGCGCGGCCGCATGTTCCGCGCCTTCGCCGACCAGACGAAATCCGACCGCCAGGCGCTCGCCGCCTGCATCATGACCTCGCGCGATCTCCTGACGGAGGCGGACATGGCGCGCATCGACATGCCCGCGCTGATCGGCGTCGGCACGAAGGACGACATTGCGGGTGCGCCGCAGCCGCTCGCCGACCTCATGCCGGATGCGCGCGCGCTCGACATTCCCGGCCGCGACCACATGCTGGCCGTCGGCGACAAGGTCTTCAAGCGCGCGGTGCTGGAATTCTATGCGGAGATCGGCGGCCGCTGACCGGCCGTTCACGACAATGGACGCCGGCCATTTCGCGCGGGCGCCATTTGCTCTATATAGAGTGGGACAGACGACAAGGAGTGCGGCGATGGTCGCGATGAACGAAATCAGGGCCGGCGAGAAACTCAAGGCCATGGATCCGATCTGGGACAGCCTGCGCGAGGAGGCCCGCGTCGCCGCCCAGGCCGAGCCGCTTTTGGCGGCCTTCCTCTATTCGACGGTGCTGAACCACCGCTCGCTGGAGGAAAGCGTGATCCACCGCGTCTGCGAGCGGCTCGACCATCCGGACCTCCAGGCCAACCTGCTGCACCAGATCTTCGACGAGATGCTGGAGGACTGGCCGGAATGGGGCGGCATCCTGCGCGTCGACATCCAGGCCGTCTACGACCGCGACCCAGCCTGCCTGCGCTTCCTGGATGCCGTGCTCTATTTCAAGGGCTTCCACGCCATCCAGACCCACCGCCTGGCGAGCTGGCTCCATGCGAAGGGCCGGCGCGACCTCGCGCTCTATCTGCAAAGCCGCTCCTCCAGCGTCTTCCAGACGGACATCAACCCCGCCGCGCGCATCGGCAAGGGCTTCTTCCTCGACCATGCGACGGGTCTCGTGGTGGGCGAGACCGCCGTCATCGGCGACAATGTCTCGATCCTCCACAATGTCACGCTCGGCGGCACCGGCAAGGAGGGCGGCGATCGCCACCCCAAGATCGGCGACGGCGTGATGATCGGCGCGGGTGCAAAAATCCTCGGCAACATCCATATCGGCCATTGCTCGCGCATCGCCGCGGGCTCGGTCGTGCTCAAGCCCGTGCCGCCGAAGTCCACGGTCGCCGGCGTGCCGGCCAAGGTCATCGGCGAGGCCGGCTGCAACGAGCCGTCACGCGCCATGGACCAGCTCCTGGCCGCCTTCGACTACGATCTCTAGCAAGGTCGGCAGGCGGCCCGGCATCGGCGATCCCAATGCGGGAAAAGTCGCTTTCCTGCGGAAATCGTGGGTTTACACGGCCGGGAGCAGGTGCGAGAAGCGCGGCACATCAATCGACGACGGAGACTTATCGTGAAGCCGGAAGAAATCAGGAAGCTCGAGGCCTACTTCAAGCGCAATCTCAACAAGGAGATTGTCATCAAGGCCCGTCCGCGCAAGGACGAGTCCGCGGAAGTCTATCTTGCCGACGAGTTCCTGGGCGTCATCTTCCGCGACGACGAGGACGGGGAACTCTCCTACAACTTCTCCATGGCGATCCTCGACATCGATCTGTGATCGGTCGGCACGTCCAGACAAGCAAGGCCCGGCTGCCCATGGCGCCGGGCCTTTTTGTTGCTGGCTCCGCCTGTCCTCCGTCATCCTCGGGCTTGACCCGAGGATCCATAACCACAGGTGAGTGCGTGCCGTGTGGATGGATCCTCGGGTCGAGCCCGAGGATGACGGGAGGGTGAGGCGGGCGTTGGGGCAAAGCTGTAAGCTCCTGTAAGCCTAACGCATCTCATTTATTATCCTTTTACGACAAACAGGCTTTTGCCAGCCCCAATGATCATACCTGACGCGCAAGGTCTTGCTTTGCCTGCGAAATATTGCATTGCAGCAATTCATTGACTTTTTTGTGCGTTGCATATAGATTTCGGCCATATCACCGGGATCCAAAGGAGACTTCGATGTTCAATTTCGACGAGGCAAACAAGAAGGGCAAGGAAGCCGTGGACACGTTCGTCAAGAGCTACACGACCGCCGCCCAGAGCTGGCAGGCGATCGCCACCGAGACCGCCGACTATTCGAAGAAGTCCTTCGAGAACGGCATGGCCCACTTCGAGAAGCTCTCGGGCGTCAAGAGCGTCGAAGCCGCTCTCGAGCTGCAGAGCGCCTTCGTGAAGTCCTCCTATGAAGGTTTCGTCGCCGAAGCCACCAAGCTTGGCGAAATGTATGCCGACCTCGCCAAGGGCGCCTACAAGCCCTACGAAGCGCCGGTCGCCAAGGCTGGTGCCGCTGCCAAG
>CAMLOC010000401.1 GCA_946481465.1 uncultured Shinella sp.
GCGCTTGCTGAAAGAGCGGCGATGTTGGCCGCCGGGAAGGCCGCGAGGTCGTCGGCCTCCAGGGCAGAGATCTGCGCGGCGGTGAGGGCCTTTGCCTGCACGGGCGAGAAGGCCCCGATCTGGCTGACGTCGAGGGCGGCGATCTGCGCGGTGGTCAGCCCCGGGACGGCGGTGCTGTTGAGGGCGGCGATCTGGAGCGGGGAGAGCCGCGCGATGCCGTCGGTGCCGAGGGCGGCGACCTGCCGGGCGGAGAGCGCGTTGATCTGCCCCGTCGAGAGCGCCTCGATCTGCGCCTGCGAAAGGGCGGCGAGGGCGGCACTGTTCAGCCCCTTGAAGGCGATGGTGTTGATGGCGGCAAGGGTATCGCCGGACAGCGCCTCGATATCGTCGGCGCCGAGCGCCCCGACCTGCGCCATGTTCATCCCCCGCACCTGGTCGGAGGAGAGGAGCCCGATCTGGTCGGGGCCGAAGGCGTTGATCTGCATCACCGTCAGGGACTGGATCGCGGAGGGGCTGAGGGCTCTGATCTGGTCGGCCGTAAGCGCCCCGATCATGCCCATGCGGAGGCCGGAGATCGCGCGGCTGGAGATCGCGGCCATGTCCTCGCTGGAGAAGGTGGCAAGGCCCGGCGACCCCATGGCATTGAGCTGCTGGCCGCTGAGCGCGCGGACCTGCGTCGGGGTCAGCGCCTCGATCTGCGCGGTGGTCATGGCGTTGATCTGCGTGTCCCTGAGGCCGGTCACGGCGCTGGAGCTGAGCGCGGCGATCTGGGCCTCGCTGAAGACGGCGATTGCCGCGACGCTGAGCGTGGCGATCTGCGTCGGCTTCAGGAGGGCGATCTGCGCGGTCGTCATCGCCGCGATCTGTTCCGGGGTCAGCGACGTGGTCTGGGCCGGCGTGAAGCCCGCGACGGCGACCGGCGTCATCGCGGCGATCTGTTCGGGGGAAAGCGCGGCGATCGCCGCGGTGCTCAGAAGCTGTACGGCCTTGTAGCTGATGGCCGCCATGTCTTCGTTGGAGAAGGTGGCGATGTCCGCCGGGTCGAGGGCGGCAAGCTGCGCGGCGCTCAGCATGCTGACCTGCAAGGCCGTCAGCGCCTCCGCCTGGTCCGACGACAGGCCCTTCACCTGGGTCGCGGTAAGGGCGGCGACCTGCAGGGGCGCCAGGCTTTCAATGGCGTATTTGTCGAGCGCGCCGATCTGGTCGAGCGACAGGCCGATGATGGCGTTCTGCGAGATGGCGTTCAGTTGCCGGGTATCGAGGACCTCGATGTCCTCCACTTCCAGAGCCGCGATCTGCCTGGAGGAGAAGGCATTGATCTGGCTGGTGGAGAGCGATGCGACGTCCTCCGTCGTCCAGGCGGAAATGGCCGAGGTGGAGAGCTGCTTGATCTGGGCGATGCTCAGGGAGGGTACGATCGACGTCATGTGCAAAGTCCTAAACTATGGAATCGAGCAAGCGGCAAAGTCACCTTTCGGCTGATTTTCGATACAGCGGCGAGCTTGCCTGAACCTGTACCTGAAGGTTGCGTGCCGGAAGGCCGGGATTCCCGCGGGTTGCGCGGGATTTTGCCGGATGAGCCGGCAGGTGGGGCGCCTCTGCCGGTCCTTCATAGGTTTTTCCTATCAAGCCATTCGAACTGGCCCCTTGATCAATCCTGACGAATGGCAAATACCTGACTTATGGATACACGTTTTATCGGAAAGAAGTCCTCCGCGGCCGGCGGCTGGGGGGCGTTGAAGAGCTGTGGCAAGCGACTGCTGGAAAGCGGCACGCCGCTGTCGGGCGCCATGACCATGCTGAAGGCGAACCAGCCGGACGGGTTCGATTGCCCGGGCTGCGCCTGGGGCGATCCCGAGCACGGCTCCTCCTTCGAGTTCTGCGAGAACGGCGTGAAGGCGGTCGCCTGGGAAGCGACGGAAAAGCGGGCCACGCCCGCCTTCTTCGCCGCCCATACGGTCTCGGACCTGCGCAAGCTGAGCGACTACGAGCTGGAACTCCATGGCCGCCTCACCCATCCGATGCGCTATGACGCGGCGAGCGACCGCTACCTGCCGGTCACCTGGGACGATGCTTTCACGGAAATCGGCAACATCCTGAAGAGCCTCGACAATCCCGACCGCGCGGAGTTCTATACCTCCGGTCGCGCCAGCAACGAGGCGGCCTATCTCTACCAGCTCTTCGTGCGCCTTTACGGCACGAACAATTTCCCCGATTGCTCGAACATGTGCCACGAGGCGAGCGGCGTTGCGCTGCGCCAGGCCATCGGCGTCGGCAAGGGCACGGTGCTGCTCGAGGACTTCGAGGCGGCGGACGCGATCTTCGTGATCGGCCAGAACCCCGGCACCAACCATCCGCGCATGCTGGGCGACCTGCGCCGGGCGGCGCTGCGCGGTGCGCGCGTCGTCGTCTTCAATCCGATCCGCGAGCGCGGCCTTGAGCGGTTCTCCGATCCGCAGGACAAGATCGAGATGCTGCGCGGCGGCTCGACCGACATTGCCAGCCACTATTTCCAGCCGCAGCTCGGCGGCGACATGGCGGCCGTGCGCGGCATGGCGAAGGTCGTGCTCGCGGCCGAGGATGCGGCGGTGGCCGCCGGCCTGCCTTCGGTTCTCGACCATGCCTTCCTTGCCGAACATTGCGCGGATTTCGCCGCCTACCGCGCCGCGGTCGAGGCGACCGGCTGGGACCAGATCGAGGACCAGTCCGGCCTGACGCGGTCCGAGATCGAGCGGGCGGCGGCGGTCTACATCCAGGCCGAGCGCGTCATCTGCACCTGGGCGATGGGCGTGACGCAGCACATGCATTCCGTCGCGACGATCCGCGAGATCGCCAACTTCATGTTCCTGCGCGGCAATATCGGCCGGCCGGGGGCGGGGCTTTGCCCGGTGCGCGGCCATTCCAATGTGCAGGGCGACCGCACGGTCGGCATCAACGAGAAGCCGCCGCAAGCCTTCCTCGATGCGCTGGAGCGCGAGTTCGGCTTCTCCCCGCCGCGCCGGCACGGGCACAATGTGCTGTCGGCGATCGGCGCCATGCTGGATGGTTCGGCGGAGGCCTTCATCGGCCTCGGCGGCAATTTCGCCCGCGCGACGCCCGATAGCGCGCTGGTGGAGACGGCGCTGCGCCGTCTGAGATTGACGGTGAACATCGCCACGAAACCCAACCATTCGCACCTGATGCCGGGCGAGGTGTCCTTCATCCTGCCCTGCCTCGGCCGCACGGAAATGGACCTGGCGCCCGACGGCAATTCCCAGCTGATCAGCGTCGAGGATTCGATGAGCATGGTGCACGGTTCGGCCGGCATCAACCGGCCTGCCTCGCCGCACCTGAAATCGGAAGTGGCGATCATCGCCGGCATCGCCGCGGCGACGGTCGGCAACGGCGTCGTGCGCTGGAGTGCGCTTGCCGAAAACTACGACCGTATCCGCGACCATATCGCGGCGACCATCCCGGGCTTTGCGGACTACAACACGCGCCTGCGCAAGCCGCGCGGCTTCCTCCTGCGCAACGCGGCCTCGCACCGGGAATGGGACACGCCGGCCGGCAAGGCCTCCTTCTTCTCCGGCCCGCTGCCGGAGGAGACCGTGCACCAGCGGGCGCGCAAGGCCGGCGGGCGTTTCGCGCTGCAGACCTTCCGTTCGCACGACCAGTACAACACGACCGTTTACGGGCTCGACGACCGCTACCGCGGCGTCTACGGCGAACGGCAGGTCATCTTCATCCATCCGGAGGACCTGAAGATGATGGAGGCGCAGGCCGGCGACCGGGTGGACGTGGTCGGCGTCCATGACGACGGGATCGAGCGCGTGGCGCGCGACTTCCGCTTCGTGCCCTATGACGTGCCGCGCGGCAGCATCGCCGGGTACTATCCGGAACTGAACGTGCTGGTGCCGCTCGCCAGCGCCGGCGAGCAGAGCGACACGCCGACCTCCAAGTCGATCATGGTCGCCTTCCGCAAGCGCGAGGCCGCGTGAGCGGCGAGGTGGACAAGGCCGGGGATTTCCTGGCGCTCGTCGCCCGCCTGCAGGCCGAGGATCCACGGTTGTCGGGCATCCAGGCCGCGCTCGTCGTAGCCGCGCGCACGGGCGTGGCGAACGACAGCCGCACCTTCGCCCGCCGCCTCGACCTTGCCCATGCCCTCGTGCTGCGGGAGTTGAACGCGCTGGCCGAACGCGGCGGGACGATCCGCATCGACGGGCGGGACGCGCGCACGATGCGCACCCGCTACTCCCTTGCCTCGCAGGCCAAATACCCCTGAAGACCCCTTCTGCCCGCCGGCATCTCCCCCCAGAGAGGGTAGTGCAGTCTCATGTGGAATTCGACGCAGCCGCTCTTTCCCTTCTCCCCCGCGGGGAGCAGGTGCCGGCAGGCGGATGAGGGGGATGGCGAAGGCAAGAAAAAACAAGGGCTTCCGCCCGCGACGCCCCCTCAACCCACCCATGGGGCCACCTAAAACCCCCCGGGGGGAAGG
>CAMLOC010000402.1 GCA_946481465.1 uncultured Shinella sp.
CTCGGCATAGCGCACGGTCAGAAGCCGCTCGGGCGTGAGGATGAAGGCGACGTCGGTCAGGTGCGGCAGGTCGCTTTCCGCCTTCACCATCAGCGACGCCGTCATATAGGCGGCATTGCCGTCGGTATAGAGGCGGCTCGACGGCTCGATATCCTTCAGTTCGTCGCGCGTCGGCACCTCGATCGACAGGATGCGCTCGATCAACGCCTCGTCCGCGCGCGTGGGTTCGAGCAGGTCGACCCATACGGCGCCGGCAAGGATATCGCCAGCCGCAGGATCGGCTTCTGCCGGCAGGGCGCGTGCCTCGCCGTTGGGGCGGAAAGCCGTGATCACCGGCGCATGGCTCCGAAATGGACCATCGCTCAACTCCTGACTGGACGCCGCCCTTGGCGGTCGGCCGCGCATATTGCGCGGCGCAACATAAAAAGCAAGAGCATGGCGGGCAACGTCGCCGGGCGCGACAGGTCCGGCTATTCGAAGACGATGGCCGGGGCGCCGCGGGCTCCCTTGCCCTCAAGCGCCTGGAGTTCCTGCCAGACGCGGGTGGCGATCGCCCGGTAGGTCCTGGCCGCCGCCCCTTCCGGATTGGACACGACGACGGGCGTGCCGGCATCCGAGGTCTCGCGGATATCCATGGTCAGCGGCACTTCGCCGAGGAAGGGCACGCCGATGCGCTCGGCCTCCTTGCGGGCGCCGCCATGGCCGAAGATGTCGTAGCGCTTGCCGGTGTCGGGCGCGATGAAATAGCTCATGTTCTCGACGATGCCGAGCACCGGCACCTCGACCTTCGAGAACATGTTGAGGCCCTTGCGCGCATCGATGAGGGCAAGGTCCTGCGGGGTGGAGACGATGACGGCGCCGGCGAGCGGCACCTGCTGGGCCATGGTGAGCTGGGCGTCGCCCGTGCCGGGCGGCATGTCGACGACGAGCACGTCGAGATCGCCCCAGGCGACCTCGCGCAGCATCTGCATCAGCGCCGACTGGATCATCGGCCCGCGCCAGATCATCGCCACCTCCTCGTCGACGAGGAAGCCCATGGACATGACCTTGATGCCGTAGTTCTCCATCGGCTTGATCGTGCGGCCCTCGAGCTGCTGCGGCCGGCCGGAGATCTTCAGGAGGCGCGGCATGGAGGGACCGTAGATATCGGCATCGAGGATGCCGACGCGAAGGCCGTTCGCCTTCAGCGCCAAAGCGAGGTTGACGGAGGTGGTGGACTTGCCGACGCCGCCCTTGCCGGACGCGACGGCGATGATGGCGCCGACGCCGGGAATGCCCGACTTCGCGCGCTGCGCCGGCTGGCCGGGGGCGGCATGGGCATGGCCGGCATGGCCGTGCGCCTCGCCGCGGCCGGGCGGCGGCGGGCTCGGGGCGCGGGCGGCGGCCGGGCCGGAAGCGGCGCGCTTGTCCGCCGTCAGCGCCACCATGGCGGCCTTGATGCCGGGAATCTCCTTGACGACGCGCTCGGCGGCGGCCCGCATCGGGTCGAGTTCGCGGGCCCGCTCGGCCGGCACGGTGATGGAGAAATAGGCCTTGCCGTCGGAAATGAAGACATCCGACACGAGGCCGAGGTCGACGATGTTGCCGTCCATGTCGGGACCGCGCACCGTGCGCAACCGTTCCAGCACCTGTTCCTTGCTCACATCCGTCATGAAACCCTCGATCACCCTGTCGCGGCGTCAGGCCGCTGCCCATATCCCGTAGATAGTGCACGGGAAGGCGCGCGCCAAACGAATTCGCCGCGACCGAAAGCCTCGGCTGGCGCTCAGGCGATCAGCCCGCGGCGAATGGCCTTGACCACCGCCTGGGTGCGGTTGACCGCCTCCAGCTTGCGGGTGACCTGGTTGAGGTAGTGGTTCACCGTATGCTCGGAAAGGCCGAGGATCTCGGCGATCTCCAGGCTCGTCTTGCCCGCCGCCGTCCAGCTCAGGCACTGGATCTCGCGTTCGGTGAGCACGACCTGGCCGGACTTCCAGGCCGCGCCGATCTCGGCGAGCCGGTTGAAGAGGTGGACGGAGATCATCTGCAGCATCAGCCGCTCGTCGCGCTCCAGCGTCGGGCTCTCGCCGCCCCAGACGATGGCGCCGCGGTTGCCGAGCGCGTCGTGCACCGGAAAGAAATGGCCGGTCAGCATGCCGTGGCCGGTCATGACGTCGAGCAGTTCGGCGAAATCCAGCTGTTCGGAGGATTCGCCGATCCATTCGCGCATGTCGTAGGAGAACGGCACCGTGGTGAGCCGGAGCTTGCGGATGCCGGCGCTGTGGCGAACCATGCGCAGGGCGTCGTATTTCGCCAGGATCTCCTGCGGCCAGTTGCTGACGATGGAATAGGCCGACAGCTTTTCCGCCTCGAAGCCGGGCAGGTTGAAGACGATGAAGAACTTGAGCCCGTATTCCTCGCACTTGCGCCGCATATAGCGCACGATATCGAACTGCGTTTCGAGAGCGGCGATCTCGCTGCCTTCGTCCCGTAGCTGGTTATCGGCGCTGCCTGTTTCGTCAGCCGTCATGGTTCCCCGCAATTTTGTTCTTAGCCTTGAGCACTTGGAGCGGAACCGCACGCAATCCAGAAAGTCGCAAGGTTTTTTTATGCATCAGTTCAAAAGACCAGCGCGAATCGCCTTGGCGACCGCCTGGACCCGGTTGACGGCATCGAGCTTGCGCGTCGCCCGGTTGAGATAATGATTGACCGTATATTCCGAGAGGCCGAGGATTTCCGACATTTCCACGCTCGTCTTGCCGGCCGACGCCCAGGACAGGCACTCGATCTCGCGGCGTGAGAGCGAGACGTTCTGCCGGCGGCCGGCGCGCAGTTCGATCACCTCGGTGAAAATGAGGTTCGCGACCGCGTTGAGTTCGGCCATCTCGCGCGGATTGAGCGCTTCGCGCGTGCCGCCGAAGGCGAGCGCACCGCGCAGGCCCGCCGAATTGTGCGCGGGGAAATAGGCCCCGCGCGACAGGCCGTGCCGCTCGAACAGGCCCGCGGCGATTGCCGCCTTGCCGTCGACCCTGCGGCGGTTCGTGCGTTCCGCGTCATAGGCGAACGGATTGGTGCTCTGGCGCAGATGCTCGATGACGGGGCTGCCGAAGATCAGCCCGGCATGGTCGTAGGTCTTGAGCATTTCGTCCGGCCAGGACGTCAGGAGCACGTTGGAGGAGAAGTCGGTCGAGGTTTCCGACGGCACGTTGATCAGAAGATAGCCGCGAAAGCCGTAGTGCTGTGCAAGGCCGCTCAGCGTCTCGGCGACATCCTCCTGCGAGCCCAGGCCCGCGGAACCCGGCTCCCACCGGTGCCGGAGCTGTGCAGAGGCCGTGTGAAATCGATCCGCCATAATCATCTTCCTTCAGCACGCACGCGCCCGTGCGGCAAAAACTGCCGTCACAATGCACTGCTTGCCTCAGGAACCCCCGTATCCCAGTGCAAGTATGTTCGATGAACCGCGCCTCAAGTTCGCGGCGGGCGACGCAACGTTTCAGCTGGTCGTCAGGGAAGCTAATGATGCCCCCACCCCGCGTCCAGCGCGATTTTCTAATTTACCGTAAAATGGGGCCATAAGACAACCATGCCATCATTTTCGGACCTTCCCCCTCGACTTATCGTTGCGGACCGAGGCGGGCCGACAATTCCGCCATGATGGCGCCGGCCGCATGCCGCACGCGCGGCGCCCAATCGTCGAGCTCGGCCTCGCCGACGCGATAGGCCGGCCCCGTCACGGAAACGCCGGCCACCAGCGTCCGGCCGGCATCGAAGACCGGCGCGGCGACGCAGCGGATGCCCGGCTCGTGCTCTTCCCGATCAAAGGCGATGCCGCTTGCGCGGATCTCTGCCAGCTCCGCGAGAAGCGCCGCCCGGTTCGCGATCGTCTGCGGCGTGAACCGGCGGAACTCCAGGCCCGACAGGACGGCGTCGAGCGCCGCGTCATCGAGCACGGCGAGCGCCGCCTTGCCGACGCCGGTGCAATAGACCGGCGAGGCATTGCCGATCTGCGAATTCATGCGCACCGCCTGCCGGCTCTCCACCTTGTCGAGATAGATGATCTCGCGCCCGCGCAGCACGCCGAGATGCACGGTCTCGCCGGTCTCCCGGTGCAGCGCCTCCAGAAAGGGGGCGGCGACGGCGCGGAACTCGTTGCGCGCCCAGCTGGCGGAGGCGAGCTTGAGCAGGCGCAGGCCCGGCACATAGGCGTGGTCGGGGCGCAGCTCCAGCAGCCCCTCCTGCACCAGATGGGAGAGCTGGCGGTGCAGCGTGCCGCGCGGCTGGCCGCTGACGGCGAGCACATCGGTAAAGCGCAGCGGCCGGTCGGCGAGCGCCACCGTCTCCAGCACGGCCATCGCCTTGCCGAGGGTGCCGGTGCCCGTATCCTCGTCCCGTTCCGTCGCCATTGTCGCAACCCTCGCCCATCCCTTGACAGGCCGGCATCCTAGCGGAATAATTCCGAATAATCAAACTCTGTTCCATATATTGGAACA
>CAMLOC010000403.1 GCA_946481465.1 uncultured Shinella sp.
CGACCTGAGCGGCGCTCGCCTTATGGATACGGCCGATCTCCTCCAGCACCGGATGGCCGACGAGGCGGCCCTCGTCGAGCGGCGAATAGGCCATGATCGGGATGCCCTGCACCTGGCTCCAGCGCAGGAGATCGAACTCGATGCCACGGCGGGACAAATTGTAAAGCACCTGGTTGGCGACGGGGCGGGCGGGTTCTGCGACGTCGAGCAGTTCCGGCATGTCGTCCTCGTCGAAATTGGAGACACCCCAGGCGCCGATCTTGCCCTGGGCCTTCAGCGTCTCGAAGGCCTCGACCGTCTCGGCGAGCGGATGGTTGCCGCGCCAGTGCAGCAGGTAGAGGTCGAGACGGTCGGTGCCGAGCCGTTTCAGGCTCGCCTCGCAGGCGGCGATCGTGCCGCTGCGGCTGGCATTGTAGGGCAGCACCTTGGAGACGAGGTAAACCGCCTCGCGCCGCCCCCGGATCGCTTCGCCGACCACGGTCTCCGCGCCGCCGTCGGCATACATTTCCGCCGTGTCGATCAGCGTCATGCCGAGGTCGAGCCCGGCGCGCAGGCTGTCCGCCTCTTGCGTCCTCGAGGCGCCGCTTTCCCCCATGTGCCAGGTGCCGAGGCCGAGGGCCGGCACCTGCCGACCGCCGGGAAAGGTGACTGCCGGTAATTCCGCTTTCATGGTGCGCTCCGCTTGCAAGGGCCATGCATCAGCCAGCCGAATTGCATGCATGACAAGAATTGGCTGGTTGTTGCAAGGAGATGGACTATCAATCGGAAAAAACAATCCGGATTTTCAGGACCACCCATGCAGATCGAGATTTTTCTGGCGCTTCTGGTCTTCGCCTTCACCACCTCCATCACGCCCGGCCCGAACAACATGATGCTCTTCGCCTCGGGCGTGAACTTCGGCTTCGTGCGCACGATCCCGCATATGTGCGGCATCGGCGTCGGCTTCCTCGTCCTGCTGCTCGCCGTCGGCTTCGGGCTCGGTGCGCTGCTGGAGGCGGTGCCGCTGGTCTACACGGTGCTGAAATTCGCCGGCGGCGCCTATCTCGTGTGGATCGCCTGGAAGATCGGCACGTCGCGCTCGCTCGGCGAAGGCAAGGCCGGAGCGCGGCCGATGAGTTTCCTGGAAGCCGCTGCCTTCCAGTGGGTCAACCCGAAGGCCTGGGTCATGGCCGTCTCCGCCATGGCGACCTATACGAATTCGGCGAACTACGCGATGAGCGTGCTGATCGTCGGCGCCGCCTTCGCCATCGTCAATTTCCCCAGCGTCTCCACCTGGGCCGGCTTCGGCTCGGCGCTGCGCCAGTGGCTGTCCGATCCGGCGCGGCTGAAATGGTTCAACATATCGATGGCCCTCCTGCTCGTCGCGAGCCTCTGGCCGATGCTGCGCTAGCAGCGTAAAAGGAGAGACCGGAGCGGAGGACCGCCATGCACACGCATGACCACGACCACGACCACGACGACCACCACCATCACGACAACCATTTCTCGCCGATGGAAGCGCGCGTGCGCGCGCTCGAAACCATCCTGACGGAGAAGGGCCTGATCGATCCGAAGGCCATCGACGTCATCGTCGAGACCTACGAGACGAAGATCGGCCCGCGGAACGGCGCCCGCGTCGTCGCCAAGGCCTGGGCGGAACCGGATTTCGCCGCCTGGCTGAAGCGGGACGCGACGGCGGCGATCGCCAGCCTCGGCTATACCGGCCGGCAGGGCGAGCATATGCGGGCGGTGTTCAACGACGGCGAGACGCACAACCTCGTCGTCTGCACGCTGTGCTCCTGCTATCCCTGGTCCGTGCTCGGCCTGCCGCCCGTCTGGTACAAGGCGCCGGCCTACCGGGCGCGTGCCGTGATGGACCCGCGCGGCGTGCTGGAAGAGTTCGGCGTCACGTTGCCGGCGGACCGGAAGGTCCGCGTGTGGGATTCGACGGCGGAACTGCGCTATCTCGTCATTCCCGAGCGGCCGGCGGGCAGCGAGGGGCTGGACCAGGACGCCCTCGCGGACCTCGTGACGCGCGATGCCATGATCGGCACGGGACTGGCGCTTTCGCCCGAGGCACGGGCATGAACGGGCCGCATGATCTCGGCGGCCAGCACGGCTTCGGCCCAGTCGCGCCCGAGGCGAACGAGCCGTATTTCCATGCCGAATGGGAAAAGCGGGCGCTGGGCGTGACGCTCTCCTGCGGCGCCTTCGGTGCCTGGACCATCGACGAGAGCCGTCACGCGCGGGAAAACATTCCGCCGGCCACCTATCTTGCCGCGAGCTACTACGAGATCTGGATCCGCGCGCTCGAAACGCTGCTCGAACGCCACGGCTTCGTCAGCGGCGCCGAGCGCGCCGAAGGCCGGATGCTGGAAAAAGGGGCGACGCCGAAGCGCGTTATGACGGCGGAGATGGTGCCGGCCGTCCTTGCGAGGGGCGGGCCGTGCGACCGGCCGCTCGACACGGCGCCGCGATTTGCCGCCGGCGCGCGCGTGCGCACCCGCACTTTCAACCCGGAGACCCATACCCGCCTGCCGCGCTATGCCCGCGGCAAGGTCGGCGTGGTCGAGGCCGTGCAGGGTTCTTTCGTCTTTCCGGACGACAACGCGCATGGCAGGGGCGAGAACCCGCAATGGGTCTATACGGTCGTCTTCGACGGCGCGGAGATCTGGGGTGAGGGGGCTTCCCCCGGCCTCACCGTCTCGATCGACGCCTGGGAGAGCTATCTTGAGCCGGTGTGAGACGCTCGCCGATTCGCCCGGCCTGCCGAGGTCCGAGGAGGGCGACCCGGTCTTCGCCGAACCCTGGCAGGCGCAGGCCTTCGCGATGACGGTGCGCCTGCACGAGCGGGGCGTCTTCACCTGGGGCGACTGGGCCGAGGCTTTGTCGCGCGAGGTCCATCGGCCCGGAAGGGCCGCCGACGGCGCGGACTATTTCGACTGCTGGGTCGCCGCGCTCTCCACGATGCTGGCTGCAAGGGGCGTTGCGAGCGAGGCGGAGCAGGCCGCGCTGTCCGACCGCTGGGCCCGCGCCGCCGAGGCGACGCCGCACGGCAGCCCGATCCTCCTTGAAAACGCGGCGGACTAAGATCGGTCGGCGACGAACCGCGCGAGCCACGGACCGAACAGGGTTATCAGGATGAGCCGGGCCGTCTGCAATGCCATGACGAAGGCGACGTCGACATTGCTGGAGGCGGCGATGACGGCGATGGAATCGAGGCCGCCCGGGCTGGTCGAGAGATAGGCCGTCAGCGGGTCGATGTCGAGCACGAGGATCAGCAGGCCGGCAAGCAGGCTGGAAAAGCTGATCAACCCGATGATGGAGAGCACCGTCGGCAGGAGTGCCCGGCGCGCATGCAGCAGGATGGCGCGGGTGAAGCCGAGGCCGATGTTCCAGCCGAGCAGCGTGAAGGCGATGACGAGCAGCCATTGCGGCAGCTCGATGGTGACGGTGCCGGAGGCGTTGAGCACGGCGGCGAGCGCGAAGGGCACCAGGAAGGCGCCGGCCGGGATGCGCAACTTCTGGCCGGCGAGGCCGCAGAGGATGCCGACGGCCAGCATGGAGACGAGCGGCGGCAGCGGCACCGGTTCGAACCAGGCATGCGGCGGCACCGCCGCGCCGTCGTGCCCGCCGAAATGGGCGACGAGCGTGGCAAGGCTGGCGACGAAGACGACGCGCAGATATTGCATGAAGGCGACGAGGCGGGCATCGGCGCCGTAGGCCTCGGCCATCATCATCATCGTGGAGGCCGCGCCGGCGGAGGATCCCCAGATCGCGGTGGTGCCGGGCAGGATGCCGGTGCGCGTGATCAGCCAGCCCGACAGCGTGCTGACGCTGATGACGGAGACCACGACGAGCAGGATCAGCGGCCAGTTGCGCTGGAAGGTGCCGAGGAAATCCTCAGAGACCGTGGCGGCGATCATCAGCGCCAGCACGACCTGGACGACGAAGAAGAAGATGCGCGGCAGGCGGATCGTTCCCCCGCCGAGCGCCACGGCGATGCCGGCCAGCATCGGCCCCATCAGGAGGGCGGCGGGAAAGCCGCCGATCTCCAGCGGCACCGTTGTGACGACCGACAGCGCGCCGACTGCCGCCCATTGCAGGACGGCGGGCAGCTTGCCGATTCCCGCCGGCGGGGCGGTGTTCTTCGAGACTGGGGAGAGGCGGGACAAGGGGCGCTCCGGAAAACTGGGCCCTCCATAGCGCGGCGCGGCGCCGGCGAACAGGGGAAATCGCCTGCGGGGCGATTGCGTCCGCCATGGTGTGAAAGGGTCACGTCCCCCTTGCCTCCGGGCGCCGAATCCTGCCAAGTCCGGGCATGGAATTTGCACCCCAACAGGATGAGGCGCTGAAGGCCGTCGCGCGCTGGCTGAAGGACGGGCGCGAGCCGTTGTTCCGCCTGTTCGGCTATGCCGGCACCGGCAAGACGACGCTGGCGCGCCATTTCGCGGAGAATGTCGACGGCGAGGTACTGTTCGCC
>CAMLOC010000404.1 GCA_946481465.1 uncultured Shinella sp.
GCCCCAATCCCCTCTTCTTTCGTCATCCTCGGGCTTGACCCGAGGATCCACGCCTTGCGGCACGCTCCCACCGCCCTACCGAACACCCCACGGTAGACCCGCCCCGCCAAAAAACATGCCCCACATTTTCCCCGCCCAGCAAACCCGTGCCTACAATCCCCCATCCCGCCGCGGATACACCGCAAGGCGTTGCGGCGAGGCGGGGTCGGCGCGGGGCGTGAAGGGGCGACGCAAAACTTCACGCACCGGGCGCGCGGAAAATGGTCTCCCTCCGGCGAAACGGGGGAAATGGCGGGGTGTCGGACCGGACCGCCGTTTTGCCCCGATCAAGTCGCCGGGCGTGCCTGTGCGGCACACAACATGGCGGCTGCGCCATGCGGCGTCCGGGGGCTCCGGCCCTGCTCGCATGGCGCAGTGGAAGACGATGCCGACCGGCGGTCGTGGCTGCGGCATCGTGAAATCCTGAGGGCGTGCATGACCCCTTCCCAGGAAGGGCGCGCCACTGTTCCCACGGACCCCGCCATCGCAGAGAGGCCGCAGTCGCGCGCAAAAACCGCCGAACGGGGCGCTGCAAGGTGCCATGTTTTATACATTCAGATGCGGCAGCTTCAGCGCCCCGTCCGATGCTCTTTGAAAAAACCACGGGCGGAAATTCCGCCGCGTGGCCCGTATCGTTGCCGTCACGCCTGATAGGTGACGCGCCCGTCGCACAGGGTCGTGACGGGACGGATCGCGGCGAGATCCGCGACGGCTGCCGCCTCCACATCGCCGGAGAGCACGACGATATCCGCAAGGTAGCCCGGCTTCAGCATGCCCTTGCGGTCCTCCATGAACTCGACCCAGGCGCCGTTCTTCGTATAGGCGGCCAGCGTCTCGGCGAGCGAAAGCCGCTGGTCCTTCAGGCCCTCCTTCCACGGTTCCCGCGTCATGGCGCACTGGATGCAGTGCATCGGATCGAGCGGCGAGACCGGCCAGTCGGTGGCAAAGACGATCTCGGCTCCCGCATCGACCAGCGTGCGCCAGGCGAAGGCATGGGGCCAGCGGTCTTCGCCTATATAGGAAAGATAGGGCTCGAGCGGCAGGCCGGCGCTGCCCGGCGGATGGGTCGGCTGCATGGAGGCGACGGTGCCCAGTTCCTTGAACCGGGGAATGTCGCCCGGATGCACGACCTCGATATGCTCGACGCGGTTGCGACTGTCGCGCCTGCCGTTCGCCTTGATGGCGGCCTCGTAGCCGTTCAGCACCATGCGCACGGCGCCGTCGCCGATGGCGTGGACGGCGACCGGCAGGCCGAGCCTGTCGGCGGCAACGGCGATGCTGTCGAAATGGTCCTGCGAGAACAGCGGCTCGCCCTTCCAGCCCGGCTGGTGCGCATAGTCGTCGATGAAGACGGCGGTGCCCGATTCCGTCACGCCGTCCATGAAGAGCTTGACGAAATCGCAGCGCAGGCGATCCGTATTGAAACGGTCGCGCCAGGCTGCGGCCTTCGTCTGAAGGTCCGACAGCGGCATGAAGTTCTTCATGTGGAAGGGCATGCGCACGCGCACCGGCAGGCCCACTGTGCGCTCGATCTCGTCCAGCATTTCAAGCTGGTAGAGGCTGCCGTCCATGTTCTGCAGCGAGGTGATGCCGAGCGAGGCGACATAGGCAAGGCCCCGCTTGATGACCTCGATATCGCCGGCGCGCTCCTCCGCCGTGACATGTTCCGGGTCGGAGCCGGTGCCGACGCCGAGCATTTCGCGCCCGCCGGTCTCGCCGAAGGCGGAAACCGGGCGGATGGCGTTGCTCTCGCGCAGTTCCCCGCTCGCAAGGCCGTCCTCGCCCATGACGATCTCGTTGCCGACGCCGACGTCCCGGCCCTCCAGGATGCCGCCCATCGTGAGCGCCGTCGTGTTGGCCCAGGCGGTGTGGTGGTCGGGCGCGACGATCAGCAGCGCCCGGTCCGGCAGGATGCGGTCGAGATGATGGCGCGTCACGCGCTCGTCGTCGGAAAGGATCGTGTAGTCGGCCTGCTGCGCGATGAGGAGTTGGCGCTCCGGATATTCGGCGGCATAGGCCTTCACCGCCCTTTCCAGCGCGTCGAACCCCTTGACGCCGGCCAGCGACAGTTCGCTGAGTTCGGCCGAACCGCCGAAGATGTGCATATGCGCTTCGTTGAAGCCGGGCAGCACCGTGCCGCCCCGCGCGTCGATCACATGGGTGTCGGGCCCGGAGAAGGCGTCGACCTGGGCCTCCGAGCCGACGGCCAGGATGCGGTTTCCGGCAATGGCGACCGCGCTCGCCCGCGGGTTCGCCGCATCCATCGTCAGCACCCGCGCGTTGCGGATGATAAAGCTCGCTTCCCTCTGCATGGCCTGTCCTCGAAAATGCGATCAGATTGCCCGGCGGCAGAGCGCGCGGAAGAAGGTGAAGACGTCCTGGTTCTCCTCGTCGCCCAGCGGCTCCGGCTGGGAGGAGAGCTTGACGATGACGGTCTCGGTGCTCGGATCGACGTAGAGCCACTGGCCGTGGATGCCGATCGCGCAGAACGCGCCGTCTTCCTCGCCCGACTGATACCACTGGCTGCGGTAGCGCCCGTTCGGCAGGTCGACATTGCGGCCTTGCTGCCAGGCCTCCCGGTCGCCGTTCTCCTGCATGTCGCGGATCCAGCCCTCCGGCACGATCTGCCGGCCGTTGCGCACGCCGTGGTTCCGCAGGAGTTCGCCGAGGCGGGCAAGGTCGCGCGCCGTCATGGAAACGCCGCCGGCCGTGCGCGGCGTACCGATGGCGTCCACCGTGATGTCGGCATTGCCCTTCGCGCCCATCGGCTTCCAGAGGAGATCGGACGCAAGGTCGGCGAAGCGCGCGCCCGTGACGCGCTCGATGACGACGCCGAGCAGGTCGGCATTGGGCGAGGCATAGTAGAACGGCCCGCCATGCGGCCGCTCGGCCTTTTCCAGGGTCACGAGGAAGGAGGCCAGCGTCTCCGGCGCGATATCCGGCGCCGGCGGGTTCCACAGCATGGCGCGGCGATAGCGCGCGAAGGCGCCGTGCGGATCGAGATAGGCTTCCTCGAAATCCAGGCTGACGCGCATGTCGAGCACGTCGCGATAGGTGCAGTCGCCGTAGACGCTGCCGCTCGCCTCCGGCAGGTAGTCCACCACCGGCCGGTCAGGATCGATCAGCCCTTGCGCCTCCAGGATGCCGGAGACGACGGCCGTCAGCGACTTGGAGATGGAAAAGACGAGATGCGGCGCGGCAGGGTCGGCATGCGCAGCGTAATGTTCCGCGACGACCTCGCCGCGCCGCATCATCACGAAGGCGTCCGTATGGGCGAAGTCGAGGAAGGCGCGGGCGCTTGCGGCCCCCGCAAGGCCGGTCTCCATCGGCGCATCGAGAAAGGCGTCGCTGGCAAGCGGCGCTTCGGCGGCCGGCACCTCGGCCGCGATCACCGCCGTCGGCACGAGATCGCGCACATTCTGGAAGGTCCAGCGGCTATAGGGGGCGGTGCGCCAGTTGGCGAGCGTGATATCCGCACGGGCAAAGCCGTGCCTGTCCTTGAATGTCCTGATCATCCCATATGCAACCGAAGCGCGGGAAGGCACTGCCCTCCCGCGTGCGGCTGTCCTCGGTTGTCGCGGCTTTGCCGCTTACTTCTGCAGTTCGGTCCAGATCTTGGTGTAGAGCTGCTGCACCTCCGGCTCGCAGCTTGCGAGGAATTCGCCCGCCGGCTGGAACTCGGCCGGCACGACAAGTTCCGGCGCGTTCTGCATGTCGGCCGGCAGGAACTTGTCCGAACCCTTGATGCCGTTGGCATACTTGGCGAAGGCCGAAATCAGCGCCGCGTTCTCCGGATCCATGATGAAGTTCATGAAGAGCTTGGCGTTCTCAGCGTTCTTGGCATCCTTCAGGATGGCGACGCTGTCCATGAAATAGGCGAAGCCTTCCTTGGGATAGCCGAACTTGATGTCCGGGTTCTTGATGCGCGAACGCATGATGGCGCCGTTCCAGTAGTAGACGGCGGCATAGTCGCCGGCCGGCAGCTTCTCCGTCACGCTGTAGTCCATGGCGAGCCATTTCGGCTTCGCCTCGACCAGCTTGTCGCGGACCTTCTTCAAGAGCTCCTTGTCGTCGGTGCACCACTCGCCGCCGAAATAGCGGATGGTGGCGAAGAGCACGTCGGTCATCTCCGGCTCGACGTTGATTTTGCCGACGAGTTCGGCCGGCGGGTCGAGGAAGATGGCGGACGTGTTGATGTCGCCACTATATACCTTGGTGTTGACGCCGATGCCGGAAATGCCCCACTGCCACGGCACTGTGTAGTGCCGGCCCGGATCCCAGGGAACGTCGACCCAGCGCGGGTCGACATTCTTGAAGTTCTCCATCTGGTCGGGCCGCGCCTCGAGCAGCAGGTCTTCCTTCACGAAGATCGGAACGTAGTTCGCCGAGGGCACCACGATGTCGAAGCCGTGCC